>JACWAG010000010.1 GCA_014874425.1 Syntrophaceae bacterium
CTGCCTAAACTGGCTGTATGAAATTTCCTTTTGTGGAGATTTTGTTTGATTAAATAGGTGAAAAAGAAAGATCATCACTAAAAATATGACAAGCCACAACCCTAAATTTTTGTATATGTTGTTCAACAAAAACTCCGATCCCGATGTTTCTTAACAGTTTTATTGAACGTATATCACGATTGGATTACGTAAACAATTAAATCTATTCATAGTCTTAAAATGGGATATAACGGTCTGCTTGTCAAGCTTCGCTGCTTATCATTGATTTCAAGTAAAATTATTTGGGACTAAACATGACACAAGAAAAACTTCAATTGAGAATTCGGAATTCCGGAGCTGGTTCCCGGCGGTTCGCAGAGCAAGCTGTGCGGGAAGGTAGAGTCACTGTCAATGGACAGGTAATACAGGACCCCGCGTTTAAGGTGGATCCGGAAAACGATTATATAAAGGTTGACGGCAAACTTTTGAGAAAAGTCGAGTCTACTCAACTGATTTATATCTTCAATAAACCACGTAACGTCGTCTCAACCATGAAAGACCCTGAAGATAGGCCGTGTCTTGGAGATGTTACACGCAAGATTAAGGACCCGGTGTTCCCCGTTGGTCGTCTCGATTTTGACGCCGAAGGCCTGATGATCCTTACCAATGATGGTAGTCTGGCGCAGGCTTTGACTCATCCTTCGAACAAGATTCCAAGGACCTATCTCGTAAAAGTCAGAGGTGTTCCCGATCAGAAGTCATTGTCCATGATAAAGAAAGGGATGCGTTTAAGTGACGGGGAGCGTGTGGGCGAGATTAGTTGCGTTTTCTTGCGCGCACAAGAGACAACATCCTGGTTCAGGGTTGTCCTCTCCGAAGGTAAAAAAAATGAGATAAAACGTATATTCTTTCGAATCAACTATCCTGTCAGGAAACTGAGACGGACCAGTTTTGGTCCCATCAACCTCGGGACTTTGGAATCAGGCGCCTGGCGATTGGCCACCCGCGAAGAACGAATGAAGTTGATGGAACTGGTCGAAAAGGCGCCGCAATCCGCAAGTGACCGACAATCCGCTTCTTTTGATCGGACCAAGTCTTTAAAACGCTATTCCGGAGGCCAGAGTGTTGGCCGCCCGCGAGATGCAAGATAAATTGTGTCCTGCCGTAGGTAAACTTGCGCGGAATTAGGAATAGTATCTCTACAAGTGTGAGCCTTTAAGTAAGTTTATCGTCAATAAAGCAAGTGTAATCAATTTGTTTTGTTGACAATTTGGCATTCTATTGCCTACTCTGTATTGTGGTGAGGCAAGCTAGTCAGGAGGATATTATGCCAGGACGAGTTGCTCGAGTGACTGAGGTAATTGCGGGTTCCCCCAACAACTTCCAGGATGCGATTAAGCTGGCTTTTGAACGCGCAAACAAGACTTTAAGAAATATAACCGGCATGAAAATTGTCGACATGACTGTCATGTGTGAGGCGGGAGAGATACAGGAATATCGTGTTAGAGCTGAGGTGATCTTCGTTTTAGAATAGGTATTGCGTCTATTCATACCAATGTCTCGACGCTGCCTCACCAAAACTATTTAGTTTCAGCTTTCGAGCCTTGGAACACATTTCGTCTGTCCATCTCCGCAATTAAGGCGTTTCTCACAAGGGCCTTGTCTAGCATCCAGACTGGCGCGACCAGTTCCTCGGGGTGGGGGTCCGAAGTTAGCCTGTGGATGATCATGTTCTTGGGTAAGACCTCCAAGACGGCTATGGTACCCTCTATGGCCTGTTCCATGGTCATAGGAATATATTCTTCCTTTCTGAACATGTCCTCCAGAATTGTCCCGGCAATCACATAAAGGGGATGTACCTTTATACCTTGGATCCCCGAGTTTGCAACTGCCTTTGCCGTGAGCGCCGTATCCTCTATAGCCTCGCCCGGTAAACCCAAAATGATGTGAGCAGCCACCAGCAGGTCTCGCTTCAGCGCCCTGTCGGCAGTTTTAAAAAAGATACCCGATTCGTGTCCTCTTCTAATAAGTTTAAGAGTACGATTGTGTATCGATTGGAGACCGAGTTCAAGCCACACGGGTTTGTCTTTGTTTATATCCGAGAGTATGTCCATTACGTCGTCGGAGACACAATCAGGCCTGGTCCCGATAGACAGACCTACGATCTCAGGTCTTTGGATGGCAAGGTGATAAAGACGTTCGAGTAACTTGGGATTACCGTATGTGTTTGTAAAAGACTGAAAATAAGCGATAAATTTCCTGACTTTGTAACGTCTGGAAAAGAATTCTATTCCTTGATCAACCTGATCTGTAACAGATAGGCCTCTGCTTCCAGCGTTAGTCCCGGACCCTCTGGAATTGCAGAATATGCAACCACCAACACCAAGGGTCCCATTTCTATTCGGACAACCAAGCCCGGAGTCGATGGTAATCTTCCGAACAGGTCCAGAAAAACGCTCTTTTAGCCAGGAAGATAGAGATCTATATCTTAAAGGTGACATCGCAGATAATAATTTTTGGCGTCACGATGCGCCACCCATTTAGATTGGAACGATAAGCCGAACATATCAATCAACGTTAATACATTAACATAAATCAAGAACAAAAGGATTACTCTATAATGGAGAACCGGTATATATGTGTGTTTTCAGGTTCTTCGGTTTTGAGTTTTACTCGTAAGGACTTTATATGAAGACTGAAGTTGTTTTTATATGCAGGGAATGCGAAGCAAAGCTGTTAAAGTGGATGGGTCGTTGCCCGCACTGTGGACAATGGAATTCGATAGAAGAAAGAGTTTCCCAAGTGGCGCCAAAGGGGAGAGCGCGTCAGAATGAGGACAAATTGGGTCCCGTTCCTGTTGATGAGATCTCCTACGATCGTCGCCCACGCCTGTCAACTGGAATAGATGAACTTGATCGGGCGCTCGGTGGAGGGATTGTCAGGAGAAGTGTAATTTTGGTCGGTGGAGATCCCGGCATAGGTAAGAGCACACTATTGACACAGGCGCTGGGAACTATGTCGAAGCAAGGGGAAAGAGTTTTGTATGTGTCCGGTGAAGAATCCCTGGAGCAAATCAAAATTAGGGCTGACCGATTGGGGATTAGTTCACGGTCATTTCTAGTAGTGGCGGAGAATGATCTGGAACGCATACTGGAGTTGATTAAAACTACGGACGCGTCAGTAGTGGCGCTCGACTCGGCACAGTCAGTATCCTGCCAGTCGCTTGATTCATATCCGGGAAGTGTGAGTCAGGTCCGCCATGTCGCTGCTTGCGCTATCGAGACAATCAAGAAAAGCAGGTCAGCATGCTTTCTCGTCGGGCATGTGACCAAGGACGGAGCGCTCGCAGGCCCCAAAGTTCTGGAACACATGGTTGATACGGTCTTGTATTTCGAGGGTGATCGCGGGCATCCATACAGGATCCTGAGAGCTGTAAAGAATCGTTTTGGGTCGGTAAGCGAGATTGGCGTCTTTGAGATGACAGACACAGGTTTGAGTCAGGTTTCAAATCCTTCCGAGTTTTTTTTGTCGGATCGGCCTGAAGGGGCTTCTGGTTCCGTTGTTACGGCCATCATGGAGGGTTCCAGACCAATTCTGGCGGAGATACAGGCGCTGGTATCTGGTCCCACGCCCGGTTCGGGGAGAAGAACCTGTCTGGGCGTTGACCCCCAACGTTTGGCCCTGATGGTCGCGGTGATTGAGAAGAAACTGGGACTTGCTCTCAATGATCAGGATATTTTCTTGAATGCCGTTGGTGGAGTAAGGGCAACAGAACCTGGTGTGGATCTTGGCATAGTGGCGTCAGTTATTTCGTCTTTTTCTGATCGCATAATCCCTTTTTCATCCATGATTTTTGGAGAGGTCGGTCTTTCGGGAGAGGTGAGGCCAGTGGCGAAAGCCCCGGCCAGAGTCAACGAAGCTGTTCGGCTGGGATACACAAGGGTTGTCGGGCCGAAAAAGAACCTGGATTCCTGTGCGTTGCCGGAAGGAGCCATGTTCATACCTATATCTCACATCAGGGAGGCGCCGGGGATCCTATTTGATGGAGGCATTAAACCATCGCCTTTTTGCTGAGGTACATGTCCTCGATTGGAGACATCATCAAAGCATTAGAATGCCAACGCTATAATGGTATATATAGTGAATTCCTATGAGTCGTGTGCGGCCATAACCATGAACCAGTCCGAATTGGATATCGGGTCTAAAATTAGATCTTACAGGAAGCGAAAGGGGCTGTCTCTTTCCAGATTGAGCGAACTCACAGGCGTGGCAGCGTCTAATCTGAGTTCGATTGAACTGAACAAGACATCTCCTACGCTTAACACCCTGGCTAAGATTGCCGACGCCTTTGATGTAAGGATCGGAGAATTATTGAATGGCATCTTCTACAAGAAAGTGGTGGTCTGCGAACTGAGTGACTCAAAAAGATCCAGAAAGCTTGGGAATGGTGTCACAGAATATCTGCTTACCGCAGACGCTGTTTTGAACAGGCTTGAGGTCAAGATGCTAAATTTCTCTATGGGTTCCGGTCCACTGTCGATTCCCCTTGAAAACACCGATCGTTTTGTCTTTGTGACAAAAGGTTTATTCCGTTTAGTTACTCAAGACGAGAAAATTGAATTGACCGAGGGACAGGGCGCGTATCTGGCCCCTGACGCCGAAGCCCAATTGGAAAATATCGGGACGAATCCTGCAAAAGCTTTGGTGATCCACACAACCGCCTGATCTAATTCTTAGGTTATTTCTTCTTGAACCCCTGGACTTCCAACTGAGTCAGTAGCTTTTTCCCGGTTCCCTTGGGGACATGGATTGTGTGTTTGATTATCACACCGCCATGTCGGGCTGGGAAGACAGCCTTTTCAAAAGGGATTTGCGAATTCAACGACCAGATGACTCGGGGTGTTGTATTGAGCATTTTGGCGATTTGAGCAAAACCAAGGTCTTTGGCCAGCTTTATTTGTTCAAGAGTGTCAAACGAGGCCGACCCCCCAGGTTTGATCTTGAGATCATAGAAGTCACGATTCATGCTTATAAGACCCAAGGCAATCCAACGCGGAACATATTTTTCGGTCTCAATCGGGAGAGGAGTGTCCCAATAGCTCGTAGTTCCATAGGCGTTAAGTCTCTGAATGACACGTGTTGGTCCGGCGTTGTATGACGCTGCGGTCAGAAACCAGTCGTTAAAGCCATTTTTGTCAGGATGGCCGCTAAGGCTGACTCTTTTAACCCGGTTCAGCCAGGCAAGATATCTCGCGGCGGAATGAGTAGATTTGACAAGATCAGCGCGTTCATCCTTCCAATTATTAATAACTCTTTTCCAGTCGTAGTCGGGACATCCTTTAGGACCGCAAAGCGCAGTGGACTTAATAAATTGCCAATACCCAAAAGCGCCGGCAGAGGACAATGCCCGGCCGTTGTAATTGCTTTCAATAGCTGCCAGATAAATAAATTCGTGTGGTAGGTTATAGCCTTTAAGAATGGGACCGATCGTAGATTTCAATGAATCTGCGCGTGATAGCCAATAAAAAACGCGTGATCTTCTGTCAAGGAGCAGATAATTGACTTCCTTGAGAATACGGTTTCGTACATCAGGTCGGTTCAGTGGAACTACTTGAGATGCGAACCGCAAGCCGTTCTTTTCAACCTGAGGTGGCAGGCCGTACCTCAACCCGTCCATTGACGCTCCGGAATTCAATGCGACTGGACTAGCATGGCACATGTGTTGGGCCACCAGCAAGAATATAAAAAATGGAAGCGCCACCAAAACAGATGAATTTAAGGACTTTTTCAATGACATTCTACGATGCTGAAAAACCATGACAGTTTCTTTGAGAAGTGAGTCCATTATACGTAATTTAAGACATTTTTCTTAGAAAATTGATTCAACAATAAATATTTTATCACAATGATTGATTTTAGGTTTTGAGGCCCAGCCGTTAAGAGTAATTGTATGTTGGTTTTTTACACATGAATGAAAAACAGGGCTGAAAGCCCTGTTTTTCATGGAGGTTAATAGCTTTGGGGCCGTGAAGATTTCAAAACTGGAGGGCGAAATCCATATATGGACCTTCTACGCTCACATCTGTGAATAGCCTGGCACGGTTACCGTCGAGTCGCCATTGTTTGTAACCAATCTTGAAGCCGGCGTCGACGTTTCTGCTGACAGGAGGAGCGATCCCGGCGCTCATATCCCAAGTTGAAAGGCCAAGGCCATCGAAACTCATCCAACTGAATCTTGCTTCAAGATACGGCTTGAACCATGAGAAGTAACCGGTGTTCGTGGGCTCGTACCTAACATGGGCGCCTATCGCAGGTTGAAGAATTGTTTGAGAAAAGTCGTTGGACGCTCCCTTTTCAGTGGTAATCTTCTGAGTCCATTTGATTATGTTTAGGTCCGCATTAGGCCCAAAGACCAGGTCCCGGCCGAATGAAACGTCGTAATCACCGCCCACGCTAAATGTCGTAATGCCCAAGTCCGACTGTATAGCGTCGCCAGTTTTTAACGTCATACCGGCGAAGTTAGCGTCGATTGGTATGTGACCTGAACCGGACCATACCCATGGAGCGTACTCAATACGTAGAGCCACTTTGTCCCAAAGTCTCAAGTGGGAATAGAATTCCCAAAGTGTTTTTTCATCAGGAATTCGAAGATGTCCAGGTAGGCTGAAAAAAGATCCTTCCCCACCCCGGCTCATAGCCTTTGCGCCACCGGATAATGAAGTGAAAAAGGGTCGCATTCCAATTTCAAAACTGTATCCGCGTTTGGGGCAAAGTATTTCAGCTCTTGCCTGGCCGGCCGCAACGTCCCAACCCGTTCCGCCGATTCTTGGAAAAGTCCCTGACGAACCCAAGTTGTTATTTTGTGAATTCGCGTCGGAGACATTTACTTTGACAGGATAACGATAGGCCTTGCTCCAACTTAGCGCGAAACTGGACATGCCCAACGTTAAAATTAGGCTCATTGCTAACAAACAAGGAATTCGGTCTCTGCCCCTTGCTACCATAAGCGTACCTCCAGCCGGTGATGAACCGGATCGTCTAAAACCATTTTTAATTAACCATCTGTTTTATAGAGACTGGGCTTTAGTTCTCCCCGGGCCGCACCATTTTTTCCCCTGGGGTTTGAAACATCGCAAAAGCGAATTTTCAAACTATGCCTATGATGCCTAACTCAAACTCGGCATAAAGTCAAGCAATTTCTATTTAAAACACAATATTATTTTAATATTTTATAGGTAAAAGCTAATGTATTTTATAATAAAACTAGTGTTGTGGTCCGGTATTAGGTGTTTATTTATGGATGATTTCATATTGTTCACTTAACGGACAATGACATTGCAGAGGTTTCCTCAAGGCAGGCTCAATGGTTCTATCGCCTCAACAACCAACTCCATAACCGACTTAATCTCAACAGGCATGTTGTAACGGGATTGCATGTCTCCAAGTTGAGTCAGGCAGTTCTGACAAGAAGTGGTAAGGATGTCTGCGCCGGTCCTTAATATTTGGTCTCTCTTCCACATCGCATGTTCAAGCCGTTTGCTACCCATGTCGGAATTTTGACTCACACTGCCACCACCACCGCAGCAAATTGAGTATTTTCTGTTAGGCCACATTTCGACAAAATTCGCGGATATAAATTTGAGAAGCTCCCGAGGCCCTTCAAATATCCCAACCTTACGCCCCACATTACAGGGGTCATGATATGTCACCGTTTTGTTAATTGCCCCCTGACGCAGTCTCAGCCTTCCCTCTTTGAAATATCTGTGCGCTAGTTCTATAATGGACAGGACCTCAAAATCGATGGATTCTCCAAGCCATGCTTGAGTGTCTTTTCTTAGTATCTTGAAACCATGGCCGCACTCAGTAGTGAGGAGTATTTTGGCCCCCAGGTTACGAGCTTCGTTAACAGTCGCCCTTACCAGCGCTACTGCGTCATCCTGATCACCAAGATAATATGGCCAGTTGGTAACGTCGAATACCTTTGACGATAGAGTCCAATCCGCTCGAACATGAGCGAAAAATTTTAAATAGGCCTGGAACATGTTCGGATTGGAAGTATATTCTCTCGGGTTGGGCATATAAAGGATCTCAGCCCCTTTACGATCAAAAGGAACATTAGAAGCTCCTTCAAATATTTCCTGAAGTTCATCCTCACATTCCTCTGCGATCCATTCGGCGGTTTCCTGGAATTCTTCAGCGTCCACCCCAGTATTGTTGCCGAATTCTTTTATCTTTTCGATGCCCTCACAAAGACGGCTTGGCGCTTTGCCTTGGGCCCACGCCAATCCCCGGAGTCTACGAATTACAACATCCATGCTGATGTTCTTGGGGCAATCGGTGGTGCATCTTCCACAGAGGGTACACGCCCAGATAAATTCTGAATCAATAACTTCCTGTTCACGGCCGAGTAAAATCTTGCGGATTATTTTCCTAGGATTGATGTCCGGGTAGCTTTGGCTCAGGAAACAGCGAGAAACACACTGGCCACAGGTGACGCAGATATCAACATCATTCTGTCCGGTGGCGTTCTTAATTAGGTTCATAGTTTCATATGAACCTGCAAGGGACCCTGAATTCATTTCTTGCTCCGTAGCTTGACACTATTGTCGAAAAACTGATGGATGGGCTCTGGATTAATCAGAAATTCCAAAGGCCGAACTAGAGAAATTATTAATAAGCCTCAGCATTCTTGCGGATTCATTAGGAGCCAAAGTCTTATATGAAATGACGCCAACTTTCCCAAACAATGAGCCGAGCCTTTTGGACATATTTGCTAGACGGACTCTAGCCCAGTCAGTACCGTTGTTCGAGCGGCAGTTTCCATGGTGGCAGCCCAGGATCAAGATCCCTTTGACCCGAGTAGCCAGGGTCGCGGACAAAATTGATTCGGATAAGCGGCCTGCGCACGAAACGGGAAAGAAAATCACATTTCCAGGGAGGTTGATCTCTGATATTGCGCGTCCAGCCGATCGATAACAGCCAAAAACCACAATCGTGTCTTCGGAAGTTTCCGTTTTAAGTCTGTCTATAAGTGATGAAAAACTGTCCTCTAAAAAGTTGTTCAAATCAAGCGCTGTTCGTGGACACTCAGCGACACATATACCGCACTCCACGCACCTAACGGTGGAAACCTTAACGTTTGATCTGGATGCCTCGGCGTTCAGCGTAATGGCCGAATGGGGGCACAATCTAATACACGTCAGACATCGGATGCACTGTTCTGTTACCGACATCTTCTCTTCTGACTGTGGCGCATTTGCAAAATTTAGCCATGCAGCGGCATCTACCGCAGCGCTAGCGGCCGTCATCATCGTCTCGAACAAATCCACACAACCCGAGGATGGACCAACACAATAGACGCCTTTATGAAATGATTTTCCAGTGAGGCAATGGACGCTATCCTGAATGAGGAAACCTTGCTGGTCAGTCTCTTCACTCAAGAGGTTTCTAAAACCATCTGGAAGACGCTCTATTATTGGGTTGGCTCCAACAAAGACACAATCACAATCAAAACTAATTTCCTCTCCGGATTCAATGATATCCGCAACTGACACTTTGAAACGGGCGGAAGACTCGATCGGTGTTGATAGTCTTTCTATCTTTGGGAGTTTGGTTCCATATCTCAAAAATCGTACGCCGGCAAGACGCGCGGCTTCGTATAAGGTCTCGCCGAGTAGGCCTTTCACCGGGGTTTGCCGAAGCAGGACAAAGGAATGTCCTCCGGCTATTTGGTTTTCCAGCGCCACCCGAATCGAATGCGCTCCAATGGATGGATTTGTGATTTCCTTGTAATCTAGTAAAAAGCAAACAGAGCTGACGACCGACGCCGTTGGTCTATCTGGCGTGATCGTGGTCACCTCGGCCGGAAGATCTTTGGGCGCAGGCTTCAAGGTCCCTTCAATGGCGAGAAAGACACTACCGAATTCATGGCTTTCGCCGCTGTCGAAGGTCACCAGAAATCCGTTTTCACAAGGAACAATCTCAGTCGGCCCCCCCTGTGGTCCCTCTACTGTGGGGAGTTGTTCAATAAGCTGATCCAGAAAAGTGATAAACGATTCATTGTCGCAACTATGGAAAAGAGTAGACGAGTTTGAACCAAATCTCGCATGGGTCACATCCAGGCCCACGCTATTTATGGCTGCCACGACCATAGAAGCTGTCAGTCCGTTGCCTACAACCAGAGCGGACTGATTCGGAACAGTACACGAAAGCGAATTGTTTTTATGTAAATTGAGCATAATTCCCTCAAATTGTCTGTTCGATATCCTTAATTATGGCTGATACCACTTTTCCAGCGTTCATTGCGACGTCTGGTATATTCGCGGGGCCTGAACAGCTTCCAGCAATGTAAACACCATTAAGTGGACTCCTGACAGGGTCGAACTGAGATCGAGTTTGAAAGAAACCAAACTCATTTAACGGCGCCTCGGTTATACCTGATATTGCAATGGCTGAAGATGACGGGCGTTGACCTATTGAGAGGACAATCCGATCGAACCGCTCCACAACGTTTTGCCCATCTTTCTCAGAAATTACCTGCAATCCGCCATCCTGGATCGGTTGAATTTCTCCTGGGACCCCTTGCAAAAAACGAACACCCTTCTCTTGAGCTTTATCCATTAAAGCTTGGGCAGTTTTACCCGCGATTTGCAAGTCAATATAGAAGATCGTAACTTTCGAGTCAGGGTATTGGTGAATGGTCCGCAATGCGGCCCTAATGGCCGCAGCGCAACAATACTGTGAGCAGTAGTCTGCCCCAATAGTTTTGTCACGAGACCCTACACACTGAAAAAATGCCAGATTTAAGGGGTCTCCATTACCTGGCCGAATTGTGTTTAGGTCGTCGAGGCGCATTAAGCGATTCAGGTCCGAGAGTGTCATTACTCCCTCAAACGTTCCATATCCCCAGAAGCCCTTTTCAATTGGATCGAACGGTTCAAATCCCACAGCCAATACCAAAGCCGTCACGGGGAGTTCTCTTTCAGCGCCGGAGTCAATACAGCGAATTCCGACGCTACTGATCCCGGATGTTGACCTGGTCACTGAAAACAACTCATGACGGAGGAATATTTCGCCATGAGGAGATGACGCCACGAATTCCTCATAGTCGAAAACCGCGCAACTGTGACACCTGTTGCAATTGTCCGTGGCCATACACGCCCAATCCTTTGTATGGCCACCTAACTTGTAAGATCTCTCTACTATGGCGAAATGAAAGTTATTTTCCGAAAGCAGCTTGGCTGTAGCTAGCCCGGCGATTCCTCCCCCAACTATTACGACCTGTCCATTATTGTGATCATACATTACAGATACCGAGACCTCTTGATCATTGTTCTTACAAAGCGGCGCCAAAATATGGCCGTGGATTTTCAAGCACGGTTAGAAAAGCATTTTGCATATTACAATTTTTAAGTAGTAGAATAAAAGACTCAGTTCAAATTAATTCACTCATATTGATGCGGAGAAAGCAGTCCCAATTACCATTGAGATCCCTGAAAAACAGGGGACGCGGCCGAATTGGGCCTGGTCGTGGAGAGTTCCATAGCTGAATTCAAATCTTCGACCGCTTCTTTGGGTCGATTGATGTTTGCCAAAGCTACAGCCCTGTTGTTGTAAATTACCGAGGCGTAAGGCGCAAGACCGATTGCCCTGTTATAATCCGCCACCGCTCCTTGAAAATTACCGGAACTTGATAGAATATCAGCCCTTAACTTGTATAAGTCGGGATTCGAAGGCGCAATTCGGATGGCCCCGTTCACATCATCCACGGCTTTGGCGGTTTGACCGTTCAACATTAAGGCCTTCGCTCTCTGATTTAGAGCTGCTATGTCGCCAGGTTTGAGTTCCAGAGACGCTGTAAAGTCGGCTATAGCCTCCGATGCCTGACCATTTTCCAGGAAGGTCACACCTCTTTGCAGATAATAATCCGATTTATTTGAATTAAGGGAGATAGCCTCAGTGAAATCTCTAATGGCTTTGGAACGTTTGGCCAGGCTTGAATACGCTCTACCCCTATAGTATAGCGACTCAGGATCAGAATGCCCGGACTCAGCGCCGGACGTCATTTTGATAACTTCTTGGTATTTTCCCATGTCAATCATTGATTCCAGCTTTTTGGCGTCCACTGGAACCTGTTGGGCCAAGGAAGGACTAACGACGAACAGGGCTATATGAGCCGGGAAGAAGAAACTAAACCAAAGAGAAAGACCAACTTTTCGCATGAGACCCTTTCCATTTTTAAATCTTCTCAGTTTATGTAAATTATAGCCCGATATTCCACATTAATCAATCCGAGGCAATCCTTGACTTGTCAAAAGATCTAATGTTACCTAGGAGGGATAGGTAGATTGCGCATGTGCGGGCGCAGGATAGTCTGGACACAATAAAGCTCAGGAAGGTTGTGGTCATGCTCACATTTCAGGAACTAATTTTCAATTTGGAAAGGTTTTGGGCCGATCATGGTTGCGTGATACAGCAGCCCTATGATGTCGAAAAGGGGGCCGGAACCATGAACCCTGCCACGTTTCTAAGAGTTTTAGGACCTGAGCCTTGGAATGTCGCCTATGTGGAGCCATCAAGAAGGCCTACTGACGGTAGATATGGGGAAAATCCAAACAGACTCCAGCATTATTACCAGTATCAGGTCATACTAAAACCTTCGCCACTTGAGATTCAGGACTTGTACATTCAATCTCTAGCGTCACTGGGCATAGATCCCATGTATCACGACATTAGATTTGTCGAGGATGACTGGGAGTCCCCAACTCTTGGCGCATGGGGCGTGGGCTGGGAAGTGTGGCTTGATGGCATGGAAATTACCCAATTCACGTACTTCCAGCAGGCCGGCGGTTTTGATCTCAAGCCGGTAGCGGTTGAGCTGACATACGGCCTTGAACGAATATGCATGTTTCTTCAGGGGGTAGAGAGTGTCTATAGCCTGAAGTGGACTGACACGATCACTTATGGGGACATTCATCACAGGTCCGAGGTTGAGGGCTCGTTCTATAACTTCGAGAGGGCCGACGCTTCCATGTTGATAAAGCTTTTTTCCTTGTATGAAAAAGAATCCGAGGCTTTGCTCGATTGTGATGAACCACTGGCCCTGCCGGGTTACGACTACTGTCTGAAATGCTCACATGTGTTCAACATACTTGACGCCAGAGGCGCGATAAGTGTGGCTGAACGGACCTCGTATATACATAAGGTAAGGAATCTCGCCAGAAAAGCCGCTGAGGCATACTTAAAGCAACGAGAAACCATGGGATTCCCGCTACTTAGAGAACAAAAAGGCTAATACTTAGGGATGAAGGGCGGACACATGAAAGGCGAATTCTTGCTTGAGATTGGGATCGAAGAGATCCCTGCTGGGTATATCAGACCCGCTTTAACGTCACTTACCGAACTTTTTTCACGTTTTTTGGAAAATTCTCTAATCGCCCATGGCCGGATTGAGACTTTCGCTACTCCACGTCGTCTCATAATGAGAGTATCAGATGTTACGGAAAAGTCTGATTCAAGAACATTCGAAAAAACTGGTCCCCCAGTAACCTCGGCCTATGATAGTGCGGGCAATCCTACAAAGGCTGCTGTAGGGTTTGCGAGAAGCCAGGGAGTGACGGTGGAGGATTTAATAAAGATCCAGACTCCTAAGGGTGAAGTTGTCGGTGTCAGAAAAGTGGAAGAAGGATGCTCGACTATTGAAGCCCTATCCACAGCCATTCCTGAGATCCTTGAAAGAATTTATTTTCCCAAGACCATGAGATGGATGGACCTTGACACGAGGTTTGTTCGACCTATCCACTGGATCGTCGCAATTATCGATGGGGCTACAATACCTTTCGTGTTTGGAAATGTGTCCAGCGGGAATTTAAGTTTCGGCCACAGGTTTGTTCACCCTGGAAGTTTTCCGGTTTCCTCTTTTCAAGAACTCAGGCAGGAATTGGCCCGCCAGGGTATTGAAATTGACTTTGAAAAACGATCTGAAATAATAAGGGATAAAGTCAAGCGAATGGCTGAATCGGAAGGTCAGACCCCATTCGAAGATGAAGCCCTGTTGGACGAGGTCACTTTCCTCGTTGAGAGTCCGTATCCGATAATGGGGTCTTTTTCAAAAGATTTTCTTGATCTACCGGCGTCAATCCTTATTACGTGCATGAAAAAGCATCAGAGATATTTCTGCCTTCAAGACGGGCAGGGCAGAATCAGAAATCGATTCATCGCAATTAACAACACACCGGTTAAGGACGAAGATATTTCCCGCAGAGGGCATCAGCGTGTGTTAAAGGCGAGACTCGAGGACGCAGGGTTCTATTTCAGGGAAGATAGAAAGCAGCCGCTTTCCAGTAGATTGGACGCTCTGAAAGGAGTCATATTTCATTCGAAATTGGGAACGGCCTTCGAAAAGGTAGAGAGGTTCTCATGCCTTTCGCGCAAGCTAGCAAATATTTGGGCCCCTGAGAAAGCGCCGCTTGTTGAACGTGCCGCATTGTTGTGCAAATGTGATCTTGAAACTGGAATCGTGTATGAATTTCCTGAACTTCAGGGGATTATAGGTAGCTATTACGCCAGGTTGGACGGCGAGGCCGACGAGGTCGCAACTGCTATAAGGGAGCACTATCTACCTACAAGAGCGGGTGACAACCTACCTGAGGGTTTAATAGGGGCCATTGTGTCAATTTCCGACCGCATAGACACCATATGTGGATGTTTCAGCGTCGGCCTGGTGCCTTCAGGGACCGCCGACCCTTACGCCTTGAGACGGCACGCTCTATCAATAATTCAGATCCTTATGCGTCACAATTGGAAGGTAGATCTGCGATGGCTCGTGGATCTGGCCCTTGGACTCGTGCAATCGAAGATGACTAGATCAAAGAGAGAAGTTGAATCAGATATATTGGATTTCTTCAAGGCGCGGTTTGTAAATTTTCACGCCGGTAGAGGTTTCTCTCTTGATGTTGTTGAGGCTGTCGTAAGAGCCGATTTTTCGGATGTGGTTGACGCGAGACGCCGATTGGACGCGCTGGCGGAATGGCAGAAACGAGATGATTGTGAATCCATACTGATTGGTTTCAAAAGAGTGATGAATATATTGAAAAACGCGCCACATGCCGCATTGAGGCCGGAACTCCTTCATGAACCTTCTGAAGTGGGCCTTCATAAAAAAATGCTTTCGGTGGATAAAAGATGTCGAGACGCATTCACCAGAGGCGACTACTCGTACGCTTTGGAGAACATGGCCGAACTGAGGACGCCTATAGATACTTTTTTTGACTCCGTTCTGGTCATGGCGGAAGACCCAGACATACGGAGCAACAGACTGGCCTTGCTGGCTGAAATTTCAAGACTGTTCAACGTTGTCGCGGATTTCTCTTTTATAGGGTCGACAGCAAAAAACAACTGATTCTGAAGCTCCCTTGACAGGTGCGAAAAATTAAACCGCTCCCTCGAGCTTTACGTAGCTGTATTCCACCCACCCGGCTCTACCAGAGGGAGTAATCACTCTAAACCAGATTCTGTCACCTGTAATTTTCTTTTCCGTGACTTTGATCGTCTGACCCGCCATTAACCTGTCAACTATCGGCGAATCCTCGTTAGGTTGCTTTCTGACCCTCAGATTGTCCGCGGTGGCTTTTCCCTTCCGACTCAGTCGCATTGATGCGTGGTCCGAATTATGCTCAATGTTCTTTGTCGGGTCGGATACCGCTGCGGACGCGGACGATGCTTTAGCTTCCTGGGCGAAAGGGTTTTGGAGTGAAGCTGACTTGATTGTATTATTGGGTTTTGAAGGCGCCGGTTCCTTTGACGCCGAGTCGTTTTGACGTAGCCTCAGATCGTTGGTAAGCTTGTTGGCCCTCATCTGGTTCAACTGATCTTTGCCGAAAACTTTGAGCGCCTTAAAGTTGAGTTCAACATCACGGCCCAACTTCTCAACGATACGTTTCATTTCGTCTACGGAGCGGCCCTGTTCTTCTACTTTCGCGTAAAGGGCCTTTATTTTTGACGTTTCTTGACTTTCCCTTGTGGTGACCCACAAGAAATGCGCCTGAGCTAGAGCGGTAATCAGGACCACGCCGCCCAAGACCCATGAGAGATAGCGAAAAGGAAAGAGAAGTCGGTCTTCATCTTCAATTAGAAAAGATGTAGCGAGCTTTTTTCTGATCCACATCCGCCAGAGCACAAGAAAGCTTATCAGACATGCGATTTGTATTATGGAGAAGATGACTTGGAGCATCACGGTCAACACCTCTTATGTATTGTTGTTGGGAATTATCATTACAAAGAGATAAATGCAACTATTTTAAATAAACTAATTTATAAAATTAGAATATTATACTGATTTAGTTGGTTTTTAATAAGTATACATCGAATATCTTATGTTAATTTGTTGGCGATGGGTTTGGTACGATGATTGCATCAATACTAAGGCAAAGAAGAAACTAAACCATACCTATTGAAGCCCCATACGAGGGCTTTTTTTTTGACCATATGCTCAATAACCCGATATACCAAAACAAAGTGACTGTTTAATCCGCGTCAGTTACGGTTTCACTGTGGTTAGTCGCCTAACATTATTCGGGAAATATTTTTACAGTGAGCAAATGGTACGGCGCGAAATTTCCCTTTTGACCGGTGTAAAACTTTCTGTTGCCTGCTGATGACAAAAGCCTCTTGACTTAGTGGGTCACATCTGTTTGAATTGTTCTTTTAGAACAAAGTTCGAAGGTTGGTGATGGAACAGTGAAACGGACATTTCAACCGAGTAATCTGTCTCGAAAGAGAACTCATGGATTTCGAGTTCGAATGAGTACAAAGAATGGACGCCTTGTCCTCCAAAGAAGAAGAAGTAAGGGGCGCAAAAGGCTTACCGTCTAGTTATGGCGATCTTAAGTTCACCAAATTAGACCGAATACGCCGATCAGTAGAATATCGACAAATCATGGTCGAGGGGCATAAATTTAGGACACCCCATTTTATTTTTCGGTGGCGCGTAAACAGGGTTGGTATCCAGCGACTGGGGATTTCAGTTAGCAAGAAAGTAGGAAATTCTTGCGCTCGAAACAGGGTGAAGAGAAGACTGAGGGAGTTTTTTAGGCATAACAGGCAAAAGTTGCCTTCCGGCGTTGACGTGGTTATAATTGCGGCGCAAGGTTCTTCCAGCTTGGAAACCCGGGAAACATTTGAAGAGCTTAATCGGGCCGTTGAGCAAGGGTTTTGATTGTGACCCGGATTTTTATCGCACTAATAAGATCATATCAAATTTTTCTCTCCCCGCTATTTCCTTCTTCTTGTCGTTTTGTCCCTTCTTGCTCTGAATACGCGATAGAGGCTGTGCGAAGATATGGGGCATTGAGAGGTTTGTACCTCATTGTGCGCCGTTTGATCAGGTGTAGACCCTTAGGGCCTTCTGGATTCGACCCAGTACCCTGATGATTCAGCAGATAACCGGCTCGAAAGTTTTGTTCATGGAACACCTAAGGCGGGAAATCCAAGAATGGATCGAAATTTAATTTTATCTATCGTTTTGTCTGTGTTGATTATTGTAGGTTTTCAGTATTTTTTTCATTCATTTTCACCGCCTACTCCCGTCAACGCTCCATCAAAAATTGAAGTAGCAAAAAAGAACCAAGCGCACACTGTACCTTCTGTTGGTGAGATAAAGTCTTCCAAAGAAAAGCCGGTGGCCGAAACTGAGATAGCCTCTACCAAGACGTTGTCAGGGGCTAGTTTGCAAGAATCTCCCACTACGCGAGTCAAGGAAGCTAGGATTAAGATCGATACCCCCAAATATGAAGCGATTTTGACGAATATCGGGGGAAAAATCATATCATTCAGGCTCAAGAACTTTACGACAAAAATTGACAGTTCCGACTTGGTCAATCTTTTCCCACCTGAAGGTTCGGACACTTCCGCTCCGTCCATCAGGCTGACACGTTCGGATGAAGTTTTCTCTGACTCTAACCTTGCCTACACCGGAGACACTGAAGGTTCTGTAGTTCTTTTGGACAAGCCGGATGGGGAAAAGGCGATCATATATAGAGGTGTTTCACCTAGTGGTCTGATCATTTACAAGAAGTTCGTGTTTCACGCGGATACATATTCAATTGATGTATCCTACAGCCTAGAAAATCCTTCAAACCAGTCAAGGGACTATCTTGTGACGTTCCCGTTGAGAAAGTTTTTCTCGGAAGATCCTCAGCAACGTTTTAGTTGGAACAGTGTCGAGGTTCTTCTGGATGGTTCACTGAAGGATTACTATTTCAAAGACATAAAAGGGGACGAAGAGTTATCGGGGCACGTCGCGTGGGCCGGATTAGGGGATGTGTATTTCTTTAGAGCTTTAATTTTTTCTCACAGACCGGCAGCCAAGGTGACCCTTTTAAAGCCCACTAAGGACGATATAGCCGAAATACTCGTCAGATATGGTTCGATTGAAATACCGCCCGGGGGAAAGTCTGAGGAGACGCTGCTGGGCCTCTACCTTGGGCCGAAAGAGGCGAATGCGTTGCGGGCTGCTGGTGGAGATTTGGGGCGCGCTCTCATTTACAGCAATTACCAAGCCCTAAACTTCATGTCCACCTACCTGATGAAATTCCTGACTTTTTCTTACTCGGGCTTCACGGTATTTGGTTTGAAAATTCCTGGCACCGGAAACTACGGTGTCGATATCATAATCCTAACCTTATTAATTAAGATCCTGTTCATTCCTCTAACTCATAAGAGTATGAAGTCCATGAAGAGAATGCAGGATCTTCAGCCGCAAATTGCTAAACTTAAAGAAAAATATAAGGACGACAAGTCCGCGCTAAACAAGGCTACCATGGAACTGTTCAGGGACAACAAGGTCAATCCTCTTGGCAGTTGCTGGCCGATGTTTATGCAGATTCCAGTGTTCATCGCCCTCTATCAGGCCCTGTCATACGCTATAGAGCTTCGGCACGCCCCGTTCCTGTGCCTGCCTTCGATCTACTTTTGCATTCAGGATCTGTCCGCTCCGGACCCTCATTATGTTACTCCGATAATCATGGGTGGCACTATGGTGCTGCAGCAGTGGATGACTCCCTCTGCCGGCGATCCTATGCAGAAAAAGATGATGCTGCTGATGCCGGTGGTGTTCACTTACATGTTCTTGAGTTTTCCCTCGGGCTTGGTCCTTTATTGGCTAGTTAGTAACGTGCTATCAATTGGCCAGCAATTACTGACAAATAGGCTAACCCGCTAAGGTAGGAATAGAGATATGAGTTATAAGGAATTTACTGGGAAGACTGTTAAAGATGCCATTGCAAAGGCGTGCAAGGAGCTTAGCGTTGAGGAGGCTCTTCTAGAAATAGTTGTGCTCGAAGAGAGCGCACGAGGATTCTTGGGACTGGTTGGTCATCGGAACGCAAGGGTTCGTGTTCGCAAGCGAGATATTCTCAAGGAGGTACTAGAAGTAAGGGCGACTGAAGCCGAAGAATTGCTTTCAAAGCCTCCACTAGAGCCTTTGACAACGTCCGAAAATTGTCTGAACGCATCGGTGGATAGTGGTCAAATTGAGGCTCCTGCAGAAGATCATGGAGAGATCGATCCCGAAAAATTGAGAATTGCTGAAGAAGCAAAGGCCCTACTGGAAGGTATACTGGCCCGCATTCCTGTAGAAACCTCAGTTGAGGCCTCGGTCTCAAACGGTTCAGTTATTCTTGACATTACGGGCGACAAGAGCGGTCTGCTCATCGGTAAGCGGGGCCAGACTCTGGATGCGCTCCAATTCATACTTAACAAGGCGCTCAACCGTGAGGTATCTCTTGAGGATAAGACAGAGATAATAGTAGATACAGAAGACTACCGGCGGCGCAAACACGAAAGTCTTCGCGATATGGCTGTCAGAATGAGTCTAAGAGCCAGAAAATCCCTCAAACCGGTGGCCTTTAATCCAATGCCGGCTAACGAACGAAGGATCATTCATCTTATTCTGGCCGAAGACAGAGAAGTTTACACAAAGAGTTACGGGGAGGGGCCTCTCAGAAGGATCATAGTTTATCCTCGCCAGGCTATGGCCAACAAGAGGAGGAGAAGATAAAATTGCCTTTAAGTCCAGGATTGTCACTTTGTCACCTGTGAGAACCGGAAATGTCTCTTTTCCAATCTGAAGTACACCACAAGATCGCCAGAATGTGTGGGCCCTTTTTCCCCTGCCGCGCAAGAATCTCTTTCAACATTGCCACCCTTCTATTTTTGATAGTGGCGATGACTGGACATACCTCGGCGGCTGAAACTACTACTAAGCCCGAGGATATACCGGCGTTGCTGTTTAACCGCGGCAAGAATCTTTCCGCGTTCAAAGCAGTAATGAACGTTACCACCATGAATGAAGTGGATAAATCGAGGCAGGATATAAAGGGTTTTCTCTTATATCGCAGACCAAGCGATTTTCGGTTTCAAGGATTGGCAGCCGGTGGAAGCACACTTTTTGAATTGGTCATAAAGTCAAAGGCTTTTGAGCTTTATGTCCCGCAGGAGGGCAAGGTGATAAAGGGAGACAGAGAATGTTTTGGCCGAAAATTCCCTGATGTAGCTGAAATTGAGAGCCTGATTCCTATGGTCCTGCTCCAGTGGGGTGATGTCAGGTTTGATCGAGTCCTATCTCGGGACGCTGAGAAGATGGTTGTCAGAATAACGTTTCAGGGTAGGGTCTGGGGAGCTACTTTAGATAGTCGGAACATGAACCTGCTGCGTTTAGTGCGAATAAACCCACGAGGAGATATCGATTTGACGGCCGATTTCGGTGATTTCCATCAGGGCGCTGACGGGTGGTTGCCTCACAAGTTTGAAGTCGTATCACCTGTTGGGGGCTGGCGTACTCTGGCGAAGATCTCTAAGATTGAGATTAATCCGTTCCTTGTGGAAAAAAATTTCCAAATAGATCCTACATTCTCCGTAAAGACGGAGATCTGCCATTAGTTTATTGAGATAACCTCTCTTATGGTCCGCTTCTTCTACAATTTATTAATCCACATTATAGGCGCGCCGATTATATTGGGATATTACGCTCCCAAGATCCTTATCTCAGGCAAGTACAATCAGTCGCTAGGGGGAAAATTGGGCTGTCTCCCTGACACGTTTCCGGCTCCACCATTGACTAGACCCGTTGTTTGGTTCCATGCTGTTTCAGTAGGTGAAGCGGTGGCGCTTGCTCCACTTGCAAGGGAATTTAGGAAATTGGCTCCGGGTTTCACGATTATTGTTTCAACAGGAACTGAAACTGGCCAGGCTAAGGCAAGGGCGGACATGGAAGGGATTGACGCGTTTATTTACATGCCTATCGATTTCCCAATGTTGGTCAATCGTGTAATTGAAAGGATAAGTCCGGATCTCTTCGTACTCATGGAAACTGAAATTTGGCCAAATCTTTTGCACAGCCTTAAATCGCGGGGAGCTACCATTGCCCTGGCGAACGGTCGCATTTCAGACCGCTCTTTTCCCCGCTACATGAAGGTGCGTCCTTTAATATCTAAAATGTTGGATAAGATTGACGTTTTCCTAATGGTATCTGAGGCTGACAGAGAACGCATACTGAAGATGGGGGCCTCCGATGAGCGAGTAAAGGTTGTCGGCAATACCAAGTTCGACGCTGCTCTCCGCAATATTTCTGAGGATGTTTTGAAAGAGGCAAGGACTTCGCTTGACATTAATGAGCATCACAAGGTACTTGTGGCGGGAAGCACCCATCCGGGCGAACATGAACTGATACTCGATTGTTTCCAACGTCTATTGGACGATTTTCCGGAACTCATACTCGCCATAGCTCCTCGCCACATTGAAACAATACCGTCAATATTGACAGCGATAAGTGAAAGGAAGCTAAAGGCCCCGTTTTTCAGAAGCTCCAAAAAGTCCGGGGAAAGCCGTGCCTCAAGAAACATTGTTATCCTTGACACCACAGGAGAATTGTTCAAGTTTTATTCTGTGGCGACAGTGGTCTATGTTGGTGGTTCACTGGTTCCCAAAGGGGGACAAAACATTTTGGAACCTGTAGCCTGGGGGAAAAGGGTATTTTTCGGACCGTCAATGGAAGATTTTCGTGACGCCAAGGATTTGCTGCTAAATATTGGGGCGGCAGGTCAAGCGAAGGACGTGGAAGAATTACGGATTTTAATTTCACAAGCGTTGAAAGATCTAAAACATACAACCGATTTGGGACGCCTTGGCCGGGATGAATTAAACAAGCACTCGGGGAGCGCAAAGGCGACCGCTAGACTTCTGTTCGATTTGATCAGTCCGGCAAAAACGGTGTGACGTCGCCTTTGCCCTCACGCAACACTGACGGAGGACCGTCGAAAAGACTTATTATTGTCGAAGGTTCCGGCAGGAAAATACCGCCGTCTATCACCAAGTCTACCTGGCCTTTGTATATTCTCTCAATTTCGCTGGGATCGTCCAGCAGTTGATCGTCCGGTAATCTAACCGACGAACTCAGGATAGGATTCCCTAGTTCTGCGAGCAGAGCTTGACAGATTCGATTGTCTGGGATTCGAATACCGACTTCCTGTTTTTTGGTAAGCACAATTCTTGGAACAAGCCTCGTAGCCTTCAGGATGAACGTGTAGGCTCCAGGTAAATAGCGTTTCAAAAGCTTGTAGTCCTTGTCGGCTACCTGTGCGTAAAGGGAAATTGTCTTTAGATCGGCAAAGACGAAAGAAAGGTGTCTTTTGTTGTCGAATTTCTTTATACGACGTACGCGTTCAAGCGCTTTCTTGCTGGCGATATCGCATCCCAGACCGTAGACGGTATCAGTAGGGTATACGATTACCCCATCTTTTCGAAGAATTTCAACAACGCGGGCGATGTGTCTGGGTTGTGGATTAACAGGATTTATCTGTAATATCATATAGTTCGCCTGGATAAACGACCCTTCCTTCTACTAGAATGTCAGGCCCCACCTTGGATGACCGCATTTCCACGAGTCGTGGAGCTTCTTCAAGTCTGTTTATACCTATCCCCGAAACCCCGCTAGGTGCGGATTTTCCACCTATGATAACAGGAGCGTAAAAAAACAAACAGCGGTCCACTATTCTAGCTTCCAGGGCTCCCCACGCTAGTCCGGCTCCTCCCTCGATCAGTAACGATGTTATACCCATCTTGTAAAGAG
Organism: Syntrophaceae bacterium; assembly: GCA_014874425.1. Lineage (GTDB taxonomy): Bacteria > Desulfobacterota > Desulfomonilia > Desulfomonilales > Desulfomonilaceae > CAJBEZ01. The sequence continues at coordinate 23,105 of JACWAG010000010.1, forward strand.
TTGAA
>JACWAG010000094.1 GCA_014874425.1 Syntrophaceae bacterium
CACTCCACGATTGCTGATACTGTCGGGATAGGTCTGTTTTTGAAAATTACCGACTCGAGTTGCTGAAGAACGTGGTAGGTCTTATTAAAATGATTGTAATAACTCCGATATGCTTTAATAGAATCCAACAATTTTAGCTCACTGCGGTCTCTGAAAAGGGCCCTTAAATCTGCCTCCAATTCCCTCTTGACTAGATCCAAACCGGGATGTTGAGGTGGATTACAAACGTTCTTCATCACCAGGACCCCAAAATGGGCGCCTGGATAGGTTTGCTTCCAATTACTGGTTACTATCAACATCTTTCCCTCTCCTTGTGAAAGCGGTTTCCATTATACAGTGAGAACTGCAATCATAAATCACATCAGTGTTATAATAATCTACCAGGGCAAAAAACCAAATATGTTCATATACACTGGTTTGGAAAACGGAAGGATCGTCGGGATCGAGACAATTGGATCAGAATTTTTTTCAATAAATATTTTCATGATTTTTATGGAACCTGTACATTTGTGAGGTGTCCATGTAACTAAGTCCGGATGTTTCCGGTGGAAGATAAAACTGGCAGGAGCCGAAAACGCTTCACATTCTTTAATCTTCCCAAACTTCAATTCATCGAATTGCGCCAAGCCCGCTGCACCCAGCAGCGGGCTTGGCTTTTTATGGTTTGATTCTTGGTGGGGCGAATCGAAATTTCAGGATGACCGGATTGGCGTGATCGCCAATCCGGTTTCTTTTTGCTAGGGCAGAGTGAGAATATGACTAACGTTTCATAGCTGTTGTATCCGTGGCGGGTTTTTCATGTTCCTGTTTGAACTTTTTTACGGACACATCTGATTTTAGCCACTCCAAGGCCTTTTTGAGAACGATGTCCTTTTCGAGATCAGCCTTAGTTTCCTTATTGAATCGACTCTGCTTCTCGTTCTTCTTCCCGTTTTTCTTTTCCTCGGCAGCAGATTCTTCGTCTTCTTGCTTTTGGATCTCAGCCTTCATGTCAACATCAGGCAGAATACCGGTTTTTTGAATATGACGTCCCTTAGGCGTGTAGTAGTAGGCTGTTGTGAGTCGAAGTCCCGACCCGTTATCAAGAGGTATGATCGTTTGGACTGAAGCCTTTCCGAAAGATTTTGTTCCAAGGACAAGGGCTCGGTCGTGATCTTGCAAAGCGCCTGCCACAATTTCTGACGCGCTTGCGCTTCCTTCGTTAATTAGCACCGCTATTTTGAATTTATAATGTGTTCCCGCTGGTGAGGCCCGGAATTCCATTCTTTGGTCTTTCACACGGCCATCAGTGTAGACTATAAGTCCCTTGTCGATAAACAGATTGGAAACCTTGACTGCCTGATCCAGAAGCCCGCCTGGGTCATTCCGCAAGTCTAGCACTAAGCCTTTCAGACGCTTGTCACCAGTTTCAAGATCCTTGATAGCGGCCATTAAGTCAGTATCAGTGGTTTCCTGAAAACTGACGATCTTGACATAGCCGTAACCCGGTTCCAATGATTGCTTTTTTACGGAATGCACATGAATTATATCTCTGGTTATCGAGAAGTCCTTCAGCTTTTTAAAACCTTCTCTCATTATGGTGAGAGTTACCTTGGAGCCTTTAGGACCCCTCATTTGCTGAACCGCCGTGTGAAGGGTGATGTTCTTCGTAGGCTCTCCGTTTATTTTGATGATTTTGTCACCCGGCTTAATACCGGCTTTAAACGCTGGAGTATCTTCGATAGGCGAAACAACAGTAAGGATTCCGCCATCGAGAGTAATCTCGATGCCCAGACCCCCAAATTCACCTTTGGTTTCTACCTGCAGTTCCTTGAACATGTCCTCTGTCAGGTATGAAGAATGCGGATCCAGCGATTGCAGCATTCCGCTTATCGCCCCCTGGATAAGTTCTTTGTCGGTGACTTCTTTCACATAGTTCTTCCGAACTATCTCCATCACCTGTCTAAAGAGTTTTAACTCCTTGTAGTCAGGAGAGAATTTGAGAGTTGAATCAGCGCAGTAACCCTGGTGGCTGACGAAGAGAAATACAAGGCAAATAAATAAACCGAAACTGAACCTCAACGGTTTCCGTATCAACATTGGAGGACCTCACGGCGTAGTTGTGAAAAAATTTCTGAAAAACGACTCCATCTTATAAGGTTAAAATGATACCATAAACACAACAGATCAGAAAGACTTTATAACAAAGCTAAGGAAACTGAAAATGGAGAATACCGTCTACAAAGTCGATTCAAAGATGAAACTACCGGTAATATTGGCGATGCTAGCAGGAATGGTTTTGATTGTTCTCAGCATAATGGGAAGTCGTAATTTCCTGTTTCTTATAGTGCTAACACCATTTTTATACCTTGGATTAGAGATATTGGCCCGCAAGATAATTGTGGACTCAAACGGTATCACAATTCAAAAAGTTCTTAGGTCAAAGCGATTGAACTGGGTGGACATCCAGAACGTGGACGCAGTGCGTTCCGGCTCCAAGACCTTCCTGATCCTGCAAACGTCAAGCGTTAGACCGGTATTGATAACCAACTCAATCGCCTCTTTTCAGGATCTGGCCAACATAATAATTCAAAGAATTCCCAGTGACAAGGTGTCCGAAACTGCCCGTGAAATATCGCAATCATCGCCACGAAAACTTTGGCCATTAATTCAGGCATGGCTGGTATGTGTGATATTCTGGATTGTTGCAGTAGGTAAGTTATTAGAATAACACCTTTTATCTCAGTATTGCTGGAGCGGGGAAAACGCGTTGTCAAAAACTGTAAGGAGCGTAAGACGTCTTAACCTGTCAAGACTTTGGGAAGTTCCTCTAAATCTTGCTCACGAAATCAGGGTCTTGGTTGGACAGACCATTGACGCCTGGGTCCAGGATAGCGCCATTAGAATGGCGGCGGCTCTGGCGTTTTACACAATATTCTCTATTGGTCCCGCCCTTCTCATAGCGCTATTCGTCGCGGAAACCATGGTGGACGCCGCGTCCGCCAGGCTTGAACTCGCAACAATCCTGGATAGATTTGTCACCCCTGGTGACACAGCGTACGTGTTTTCGTTGCTTGAGTCGGCCAAGGGAAAGATCGCAGGCACAGGATTTCCCGCTCTGAGCGTTATAACGGCCATCATAGCTGCTACAGGTGTTTTCACTGAACTTCAAAGCGGGTTGAACGCTATCTGGAAAGTCAGGTCTCAGCGTGGTTCTAGTGTGTTGAGATATATCGAAATGCGTTTCATATCGTTTCTCATAGTCCTTGGGATTGGTGTATTACTGCTTGCTTCGCTGGCAGCGACGACAGTTCTTTCCACGATCGAGACCGTAATTGTCGAGGCTTTCCCAATTTTCGCCAACCATTTGTACAAAATCAATTCACTGATATCACTTGCGATAATTCCAGTCCTTATCGCTTGTGCATACAAGTTTATCCCAGCGACAAAAATAGCATGGAGCGACGTCTGGTCCGGATGCCTTCTAGCGTCTCTGTTTTTAGCGCTGGGCAAATTTATGATCACCCTGTACCTGAGTCTGACTCGAATTAGTTCCCTCTACGGCGCTGCTGGTTCACTAGTAATACTTCTGATATGGGTATATTACTCGGCTCAGGTTTTTTTCTTCGGCGCCGAATTGACTAAGGTGTATGCATTTCGGTACGGCTCTAGGAGCCGAAAAATAATTCCTGCCAATGATTCAACACTACGAATCCTGTGATTGTGGTACCCCGAAAAATCTTGACAGAGCGAATCACCGGCGATATTTTCCGCTTCAAATTTTTGATTGAAACATCAAAAAGAGGTTTAGTGTAATTGATAAAGATTACGCCTTTAGCGAGTGGCAGTTCCGGGAATTCTTTCCTGGTTCGTAACCGTGACGCATCCATCCTGATAGACGCGGGCCTTTCCGGTAAACAGATTGTCGAGCGGCTCGATGGCGCCGGTATCGATCCATGTTCTTTGAGAGCAATACTGGTATCCCATGCTCATATGGATCACGTTAAGGGTGTTGGAGTGCTATCCAGAAAATTCAAGATACCTGTATTCATCAACGACAAAACTTTCGGGGTCGCTGAAAAAACCCTGGGCAAGTTGCATCGGCGGGAATCTTTCAGTACAGGCAGAGCGTTCGAGTTTGCGGGATTCAAGGTACATCCTTTCTCTGTGCCGCACGATTGCGCTGACCCTGTGGGGTTCCGAATATCAAATGGAACAGCCAAATTCGGTATAGCTACAGACCTTGGCATAGCTACGGGACTTGTGAGAAACTTGTTGACCGGTCTGAACGCGGTGATTCTTGAAAGCAACCATGACCCCATGATGTTGCGGGATGGTCCATATCCTTGGGAATTGAAACAGCGGGTTCGGAGCAGGCTGGGGCATCTCTCCAATGAGCAGAGTGCGGAGCTTCTTGAAAGTATTGTGAGTGACGAACTGCGGGTAGTTATTTTGGCCCACATGTCGGAGACCAATAACACGGAACGACTGGCTGAACAGCGAGCCCGTGAAAGCTTGCAGGCTTTTCTGGCGCAAAACGGGACCATTTTTTGCGCTACACAAGGCAAAGTCGGGCCGACGGTGGAGTTATGATGAGAAAGGCCTTAATTGCGGCCTTAGCGCTTTACATGTCTTTTTGAACACATCTGTGAAAAAATATCCTTTATTTCAGAAAAATTGTGATTCAAGAATAATCAGTGGTGTTATTTTGGACTCCAATTTTCTATGCGGCGCCACAAGGAGTCCTGCTCATATTCGGCTCAATTTGTAAGGAGGAAGACATAAATGGATTTTGTCTCTAAGTCGACTGAAGGTCCTGTAGTTACGTTGACCCTCAACAGAGGAAAAGTTAACGCTATAAACGAAGCCCTTGCTGAAGAACTTCGGAAAAGTCTAGAGGATATTCTTTCTGACAGTGGAATTAAATCGGTTATATTAAAGGGTCAGGGAAGTTTCTTTTCTTTTGGTTTGGATATCCCGGAATTCCTGAATTACTCCAAGCAGGATTTCAACAGGTTTGTTGGGAAATTTGCGGACCTTTACACTTATATCTTCACATATCCCAAACCGGTGATTGCGGCGTTGAATGGTCATACCGTAGCGGGCGGCTTTATGCTGGCTACTGCCTGCGATTACCGTGTAATGGTCGCTGACAAGGCCAGGATGAGTCTCAACGAAATCACCTTTGGCTCATCGTTGTTCCCCGGTAGCGCGGAGATGTTGCGATACCTCGTGGGAGATCGCATGGCCGAAATAATAGCTTTAACCGGTGATATGTATTCGGCGGAGCAGGCGAAAGAGATTGGACTTGTGGACCTGGTATCCTCAGAAGAGTCATTAACTCAGGATTGCATGACGGTCGCAGTCGGGTTTGTATCGAGGTTTGGCCCAGCGTATCAAAGCATCAAGAATCTACTCAGATCGGACACCGCTGCGATCATGCGAGACAAAGACAAACGATATCGGGCAGAAATGATAGACATCTGGTACTCAGAAGACACATGGGCCCGGCTGAAGATGATCAAGATCAGGAACTGATTTGGACGATGTTATTCCCAAGCGATAGCCATCATGAAGAGCAATGATAAAATGAATCCGGATTTTAAAAAACGTTTGATAGAAAAGCTGGGACAATGGGGAAATGGGAGAATTACTATTGGACTTGGTTGGAGGCGGCTGGCGGATTTGAACCGCCGAATAACGGTTTTGCAGACCGTCGCCTTACCACTTGGCTAAGCCGCCTCTCCCAAAAAGTTAATTTTAATATGAAACTCACCGGTCCGTCAATAGAATCGGAACGCGAAAATAAAAAAACATGACGCTAATGGAATTCCACTCCTTAGTCTTCGTTATCAAAATGTGATAGAATTTAAACGTTCAGCTAGATCGCTGTTCAAAAAACGAACTTTAAAGATTATGTGCGGTAATGAAAAAGACATTTATCACTTTTATGTTGATTCTTCTTACTTTTATCTCATCAGTCAACGTTGTTTCACCGGACGATGAAATTGACTGCTGTATAAAGTCCTGTTCTTGAACCAAGAAGAAGCCGCAATGTCTCAAAACAACCAAGGCTGATTGTTTGAGGCAACGCGGTGAGGTAGTCGTTGACTGCCTACTTTGTGATTGAGAATGGGGAAAGTGAAGTTGATACCATTTCGCTATGGCCTATTTAATCATTGGAACACGAATCGGCACGAATTATTCCGGCGGTTGTTGTTCATCCCACCCCTGGTTCCCGACAGTAACCCTTACGGAAACGACGCGCTAAGAGCAGCCGGTCGTAGACCCGCAATTCAGGCACTTGTAACAGGACCCGTTCCTTACCATTATGGCGCCGCAATCCGGACACGCCGGGGCGTCTGACTGCGCATTGAATAAAGACTTCTGAGCGCCTGTTCTGTTGGCTGATTTAGTCGTATGTGTTTGTGCCTCGGTTTCGAATAAAACCGAGAGACTTCCATCATCGGTAGATACCAATCCTGTCATTGCTTTGGCCTGCTCATCCAGAAAACTTGTTCCGAGGTACCGGAATATGTAGTCTGTCAACGACTTTGCGATTGGGATGTCTGGGTTGCTTGTAAAACCCGAAGGTTCGAATCGAACATGGCTGAATTTGTTGACAAGGTCCTCCAACGGCACACCATATTGCAGGGCTATAGATGTTAGAGTAGCTATGGTGTCCATCAAACCGGAAATAGTGCTTCCCTCTTTAGACATACGTATGAATATTTCGCCAACCTTACCATCATCATAAAAACCTGTATGTAGGTAGCCCTTATGACCTGCTATCTCAAACTTGTGCCGCACGCTCTTACAGTCCACCGGCAACCTGCGTCTTACAGGCCGAAACAGGGAACGGTTCGCGTTGGACGCGCCGGTCTGAAGAGGCTGAGCGGACTTGCATCCATCGCGGTAGACTGTGATGGATTTAAGTCCAATCTTCCATGAAAACCGAAAAATCTCCTCTATGTCTTCAACTGTACAATCATTTGGCAGGTTGACGGTCTTTGAAATACCACCGGATATGAAAGGCTGAACTGCTGCCATCATCCTGATGTGCCCCTCAGGAGAGATGTGGCGTTCCCCATGAGTGGGCGTGAAAGCGCAATCAAATATCGGCAGATGATCAGGCAATATTTCCTCTATGCCTTCTATTGAGCCGGTTTCCTGGATTGTGGCTATAATTTCCTGAATTTTTAGGGGCTCGTAGCCGAGACGCTGTAGCGCCCTTGGCACGATTCTGTTCACAATCGTCAGATTTCCCCCACCTGATAGTGCTTTACGTTTAACCAGCGCCAGTTCGGGTTCGATTCCGGTAGTGTCGCAATCCATCATAAATGCGACAGTTCCTGTAGGGGCTATGGCTGTCACCTGGGAGTTCGAGAACCCGACCTTCTTGCATCTTTCAATGACCAGGTCCCAAGTCTTTAGAGCTTGTTCAACGATATCTTTAGGCGCAATGTTTTGATCAATCTCCTGTGCGCTTTTCTTGTGCTTCTTCAGAACTTTTAGCATGGATGTCCGATTGCGCTCGAATTCTCTGAACGGCCTTCTTATAGAGGCTATTCTTGATGACTGCAAGTAGGCCTCGGATGCCATAAGAGCCGAGATTGAACCGGCCCATTCGCGAGCTTCGTTCGAGTCGTAAGGTAAAGCCAAACTCATTATCAAGGCTCCCAAATCAGCGAATCCCAGACCCAAGGCCCTCAAGTTTCTCGCGTTACGGGCAATTGCCGGGGTTGGATAGGATGATCTGTCTATGATAATGTCC
>JACWAG010000095.1 GCA_014874425.1 Syntrophaceae bacterium
GCCACCTTGGCCTTGAAAGCTGTTCCGTGGTTCCTTCTGGGTCTCTTTGACATTCTCGCCGCTCCTTTCTATCGTCTTAGTTTAGAGCAGCTTTACCACTTATGCCATTGTCCAATTTTTCCAGACCAGCTATAAATGACGTTTTCAAGTTAAGGGATTTTGCCGTTAGCTTCTTGTTATCCTATAATATTTTCCGTCTTTTAAGTCCGGCGCATTAATCAGACAATAGCCTAGCCGAGTCTTTACTATACCATATGTTTTTCATTTAACCCGGTCAATTTCTCTCTTAAAAATTTTATCGAAACTTTCTAGCGCCAAGACTCAATTAGTCAGCAGTTGAGAAACTTTGTTATTGTCTTGCTTGACACAAGTGGCCTGATGACCTTACATAACAATGGGGATTTAGAATCAAAACCCCTGGCGCTGGCTCATAATTTGAGAATCTTTGATTATTTCAGTGTCGTTTAGACAAGGAGTAGATTATGTCCGTTCAAGAAACTCAATCTTTAACCGATAGAGAACTTTGGACACTAAAAGAATTTGTTGAAAATACCTTGCGGAAAAGTGGGGTTGTTTTGCTTGAAATGTATGGCCGTGGCAATCAAAAACTCAAATTTGACGATCAACTGGTAACTGAAGCGGAAAACCGTGCGTGGGAAATTATTCAAAACAAAATTAGCGGAAGTTTTGACGGACATGGATTCCTGAGGGATTTGAGTGAAGGACAACTGAGAGGTCCTGAGGCTCCAAGATTTATCTGGATCGTGGACACTCTGGATGGCGCAGCCTCATTTCAGGCGGGGATGCCGGTTTGGGGTATCAGCGCGGCCCTTTTTGAGAAGTTTTGGCCAGTCCTAGGGTTTCTGTATCTACCTGTAACTGGTGAATTGTATTCCGCTTACGCGGGAAAAGAAGCTTTCCTTAATGACAGGCCTATCAAGGTGCGACAGGACCCCAGCGTGGATAATGAGAGTTTGGTTTTAGTCTACTCTAGGTTTCACCGTGATTTTAGCAGTAATTTTCCCGGTAAAATTCGGAACTTGGGCTCGTCCGCCGGGCATTTGGCATACATCGCTAGAGGGGCCGCCGACGCCTGTATCATGAAAAATGTAACTGTTAGGGACTTGGCCGCAGGTAGCATCATACTTCAGGCGGCCGGCGGCGAAATAAGATATCTGGATGGTCGTCCATTCCATGTCGGTGATTTCCTGGATGGACAAAGGATTGAAGATCCTTTGATTGCGGCGCCCAAAGGATGTTTCGATTATTTTATCAATTACTTTAAAAAAGTCTGAATAGTTTATCAGTTGGTCTTGGAACAAGTTTGACGAATCACGCCTGTTAACAAGTATCGTTGTTTAATGGAGTCCAGATGAACACGATCGGAAAGAGATCAGAACAAATCCTTGCCACTATTGTATCTGAGTATATCGCTACGGGGGAACCGGTGGGATCAAGAACCCTATCCAAAAAAATGGATATAGGACTTTCGGCCGCTTCGATCCGTAACATCATGAGTGATTTGACTGATTTCGGTTTCATTTTGCAACCACACATAAGCGCTGGTCGTGTTCCTACTGATTTGGGCTATCGTTTTTATGTGGACAAAATTCTGGAACCGATAGGGCTAAATCAAAACGAGGTTACAGCCATAGAATCGTGGATAGCGGCAGCCGGTATGGATATCCGTGACGCATTAAAACAGTCTTCCTGGGTCCTGGCGGACCTTTCAAAACAAGCTGGCGTGGTAAGCGGGTCCCCTGCCACTGAACAGACCTTCAAAACCATAGATTTCATAAAAGTGGCAAAAGATCGAATACTGGTTGTCCTGGTTTCAACTACGGGCTTTGTCCAAAACAAAATGATTTTTGATGATGACGACATTTCTCAATATACCCTGGAATCCTTGAGCCGAAATTTAAACGATATTCTTAAAGACCTGGATTTAAAACAGGCGAAAGAAAGAATCGAACAGGAATTGAGCCATGAAAAGGCCAAATTTGACGACATGTTAACTAAGGCTTTAGGGTTTGGACATATAATATTGTCAGATGATAGTACAGCTCGGGAAATCTTTATTGAAGGATCAACAAATATTGTAGAAGACCCGGAATTTTCGCAAATTGAGAAGATAAGAGCAGTTCTGGCGACGTTTGAACACAAAATTCAGCTTCTGAAATTACTCGACAAAACCCTGGCGGCTCAAGGAATTCAGATTTTTATAGGGTCAGAACATGGAATCAATGAAATGGAATCCTGCTCACTGATCGCTTATCCAATCAAGGCGGAAGGAGCGGTGCTCGGAAGCATTGGCATCATTGGTCCTAAAAGAATGAACTATCAAAAAATAATTCCATTGGTTAGAACTACTGCTGAAGTACTAACGCGCTTGTTAAAAAGGATTGTTGAAAAAGATTCTTGAAGATTCACGTTTTCCTTATTAGGTCTTTTTCACTCGTTGTCATCAGTGTGCTGACACTTCCGCAATAACTTCATCTGTAGACATCAGCCTAAAAAGCGGAAAAAGCGGCAGATTTTCATAAACTTTTAGTGTCGCCTCATGTAATTCGGCCTTGTAGCAAGCTGAAGCGTCTGTAACAATTACCGTGTTAAAGTCATTCTGAAGCGCATCCAGGGCCGTTAACAGCACACATACATTTGTCATTATTCCGCAAACAACTACTGTTGTAATCTTCCAGGTCCTCAATGTTTGATCCAAATCGGTTTTGTGGAAAGCGCTCATTCGCCTTTTCGCCAAAACCACATCAGATGGTTCAACATCAAGTTCTTTTATCGGAAGATCTCCACCTGTTCCCCTAATTGCATGGGGTTTCATTCGTCCGCCAAAAATAAAATCATCAGCCATAAAACTGTCACAGGCAAAAATTACAGGGCATGATCTTGCCCGAAACTCCCTGGCCAATTCGTTGATTCTAGGAATTATTTTCCCGGCTTCAACATCCAGAGCTGCGCCCCTTTTCAAATCAACATTGTCCTTAATCATGTCCACGATCACAAGTGCGAAATCCATTCGATTCAATCCTTTTAGATTATGCGATAATCACTTTTTGTTGAGATAATGTAATCTATTTATTTACGGAAGACCATATGGCATAGATTGGGTCGCTGGGAATACCGTATTTGTAATATTTATCATCTTCTGGTCTAGGCCTGCCTTTACTTTCAGAATAACCCTGGATTTGAAACTTTCCTGTCAAAGAGATAAATTGTTTGACCAGGTCCATTCTGTTTTTTTCAAGAGTATTTTTCCATATATTTACGGCCTTTGGCGGGAACATTCTATTAGAAAAAACAATTATAAAGATTCCCCCGGGTTTAAGGACCCGACCGACTTCGGAAAAAACATCAACAGGTCTTACTAAATAATCTACTGAAACGGTGTTTATAGCAGCATCGAATTTGTTATCTTCAAAAGGAAGCTTCCAGTCGGCGTTTAAATCATGAATGATTCTTTCGTTGAGATTACTATTAGCGCTCAATTCTTCATCATTCATACCTAAACCGGTTACACGATGAAGATTCAAATCTTCCCTGAGATGGGAATCCGGCCCGGCCATCAAATCCAATACATCGCCTTCCTTAGGTAATAATCTGGCATAAATATCTGTCACTGTGCTTAAAGCTAGCGAGTCGAGATGACTTACCATACGAGGCCTAGAATAAAATTCCTTGTCCAGATCTTCATCATCACGAATAAAATCACTTGCGCTAAAATATTTTAGAGTTTCTGGAACCACTTTTTTGTCCCCTAACAAATTAAAGCGCAATGAAGCGCTCTAATTTGTCTGACATATCAATTGAATATAAATTTCAAAAAACAAATTTGTTAGTTATCTTTTCTCACAGATCAAGTCCTTTAAAGCATCGGCAGACCAAACTGCGAGAGGACCTGAAGCGCCCCTGGGGTCTATGCGGCAGCGGTATCCTGTTCGTTCCACCCCTTGATTATCGAGGACTTCCCAGCTCTTTTTGTAGTATGAACACTCGTCATTAAAGCAGACATGATGAACTTCACCACCCCAACTGGAAACATCCGGAGTGTTTATAGGGTCCATTTCAGCTCCGCAATGTGGGCACTTTAACGATTCCTTCGACATTTTTTTCTCCTTTGTTGTGAATCAACTTTCTAATTGTTGAACAGAACAAGTCCTATCCTGAAATTAATTTTTGCGGTTAAGATCTCAGGTTTTTAATTAATTATGCGCCTTGGCCACTCATGTCAATCATTGGGCCGTTTACCAATCAACTCTTGCATTTAAGATAAGTATTAGTTCAAAATCTCGCAAGCCCCCAAAAGATTGATTTTTGATTCTTTTTTTTACGTGAGATTTTACATCAAGTCTAATAATATCAACATCCTAAGTCATTATAGGACCAACTTTAAACAAGTGTTTACAAAATGAGCTTATGACAGACCAAACTTTGGATCAGGTAATTGTAAAGAGCCTACAAGAAGGTGTTCTAACTATAGAATGCAATGGAGTAATTTCCGGCGCAAACCCTGCGGCTTTAAGGATTCTCGGTTCGACCTATGAGGAGGTCGTGGGACATACAGCAGACTGCTTGGGGCTTGATACAGTAGCTAATAGTGCGTTTCTGGAGGTTTTTCACTCTCTTGTTACAGATGGCGTTATCACTCCTCATATGGAAGTTGAGTTGACTCCACACGATGGTCGAAAAATTCAGCTTTCCATTTCAAGCGCGGCGTTGGACATTGCTGAATGTGTCCCTGGTATGGAAAGTTATGTTGTTTTATTTAGAGACATAACAGCGTTCAAGAATTTAGAAACTGCAAAACGAAAGGCGGCGGATCATCTTTCGCATGAACTAAAGACCCCATTAGCTATTCTCAAAGCCTCCCTCGAACGTCTTTTGGAATTGACCGAATCAAACCCGAAAGCC
>JACWAG010000096.1 GCA_014874425.1 Syntrophaceae bacterium
AATAAAACCTAAAAGCCTTATACTAAATATTCAGTCCCGAATCACGGTTTTACAAGACTAAGACTCTGGTGAAGAAGTTTAAGAACAGGCGCCCGTGAACCCAAACATTCTTTTGCGATCAATTGTTGGCCTCGTCTCGGTAATTATTTTAGGGACTTTGGGCTATATGTTCATTGAGCATTGGTCGTTCCTGGATGGGTTATATATGACAGTAATCACTATATCATCCATTGGGTACGGGGAAGTTCACAAGCTCAGTGACGCCGGACGTATTTTCACGATGTTTCTCATCTTTTTTGGGTTCGGCGTGGTAGGCTACGTCTTGGTTGCCGCCAGCAGACTGATAATTGAAGGCGAAGTCCAGAAGATATTTACCAGGCGACGTTTCATGAAAGCAATTGAAAAGACAAAAGACCATTTCATAGTATGTGGATTCGGCCGTATGGGCGCGTTTGTGTGTCAGCAGTTCCATGCTCGTGGAATCCCATTTGTAGTTGTGGAAAACGATCAGGAAACTCAACTCAAGATCATGGAAGCTGGATATTTTCTTTCTCCCGGTGACGCGACTCAAGAGAAAGTATTATCAGGGGCCAACATAAAAAGCGCTCGAGGTTTGGTGTCGGTATTGAACTCAGACGCCGCTAATGTCTACGTTGTGCTTACCGCACGAGAACTAAACGCTAATCTTGAAATTATCGCCAGGGCTGGTGAAGAAGGCGCTAGTAAGAAACTTGTGCGCGCTGGGGCCAATCGAGTGATCAGCCCTTATCAAGTCGGTGGAATGCGCATGGTGATGGCAATCCTAAAACCTGAAGTGATGAGTTTTCTTGAAGTCGCAATGGATTATAGGGACTTGAACATTGAAATTGAAGAGATCAAAGTGATGGATGGGTCGGCCTATGCAGGGAAAAGTCTTATAGACACGGACATAAGAAAAGATTTGAACCTAATAATTATAGCGGTAAAAAAACCTAACGGTAAAATGGTCTTTAATCCCGGTCCCAATACTGTTATCGAAGAAAACGACACGCTAATAGCCATGGGAGAAAAGAAGAGCCTAGAAACTTTTCAGAAAAAATCCCACTTATCAACTTCGTGGGAATTGTGATATAATGAAGATATGAACTCAACATCGTTTACAAAAGCATTGTCGTCTCTTGGGATTGGAACACTGTTGATTCTAATCTTCTCCGCTAATACTATGGCCTACGACATTAGAGGTGTATGGGTAGGCAACGCAAAAGGGTCAATCTTCGGGGCCAAAGGTTCAGTTAACATAACATCCCAACAGGGAGAAGAAATTGCTGGAATTATTGAAGGCGGCAATTTTTTCGGCACGGCAAAATTCGAAATACGCGGCAAAATTCGGGGCAATTTTATTTTCGGGTCTCTAGATGGTAATTCATTTGAGGGATATGTTTACCCCGACTGGAGCATCAGAGGGGTTTTCAAGGGAATTGACGGCGACACATACCAGGTCTTTCTGCAAAGACCATACAATTATTGGGGTATGCCTCAGCAAGGTTGGCCATACAACTGACCCGGCGTCAAAAGCCTGGCCCTATGGTTTCAACACAAGAGAGTAGACACCTTGCGCGGATTGCTTATTGACATTGAACGTAAACCACCTGACGCGTCTCGCTACCAAGAACTGCAGAATGGTATAATTCAAGCTGCCGCACTAACCCAAAATTCAAGCCTTTCAATAAATGTTTCTCTAGATTACATCCACTTTACTAATTTTGAAAACCAACAGCCGGATTTTCCCGAATATGACTTTTTCATACTGAGCCCCCAGGGCTGTCCGTGGAGTTCCTATCAAGGGCGTGATATACCACATTTGAATTTTGTCGCTGGAACTATTAGGGAATTTGTTTTTCACAAACAATTACCGGTACTAGGAATTTGTGGAGGTCATCAATTCTTGACTATGGCCTTTGGAGGCGAAATCGGACTTATAGACCACAATTATGCTGGAATCGTAACAACTGCGTATCCCAAGGATTGTTCGGCTGAACGCGGTCCTACCGTTATCAGGACATTGAAGGAAGATCCTATTTTTGAAGGTATAACTGTTCATCCCGGGAAATTCTGCGTAATCCAGAACCATGTAGAAGAAGTGAAAATAGTTCCTCCTGCGTTCATAAATCTGGCTTCAAGTGAATTGTCGGCTTCGCAACTCATTCGGCTGCCCGGAAAAATTGTCTATGGAACAGCATTTCATCCTGAAAGAAGCTGGAGTCATGACAAAAGTTTTCAAAACGCTCCGGCGCCAAACGGTAAAATCATTCTGGCAAACTTTTTGAAGATGGCTTACTGTGCAGGGAATTCTACCGATTTGAATTAAGAAACATATTTTATTCTCATAAACGAGGCTCATGGTGGTATTTTAAAAGAAAGGTTTTTTATATGGACGAACTGGAGAAAATCGCTATCAGGCTTAAACACTGGATTGGGCACAACCTGGAACACATTAAGGCTTACGAAGATGTGGCCGGGAAAATGCTCGATTTAGGTTTAACGGACTCATCGAACGACATTCGCCAAGCAGTCGAATTGAGCGTGAAAGCCAACGAGAGATTTGAGTCGGCCCTCAGTTACATTGAATCTAAAATTGGGAAACATGTAGGTTGTCCAGGGAACCACGAATGCGGTCATTCTGGGCTATCGCACGGACCACATACCCATGAACACAAAGAGACGCATCACAGCCACTCTTGATATTGGTTCGAGGGAGTATCTTCCTGTTTGAACTTTGTGTTGACTGAGAGGTTCTATTTTAAGTTTATGCGCAAGTTATAGTTTGAGGGGCTCAGGAGAGATCCATGGAAGCTAG
The DNA here is from genome assembly GCA_014874425.1 of Syntrophaceae bacterium. Lineage (GTDB taxonomy): Bacteria > Desulfobacterota > Desulfomonilia > Desulfomonilales > Desulfomonilaceae > CAJBEZ01. The sequence continues at coordinate 2,837 of JACWAG010000096.1, forward strand.
AACATTTGAAATGGAATTCGCCAAATTTATTGAAAGGTTCCACCAAGAGATAAGGGACGCCTTTATGGAAGACACTTTCCACAAACGGGAAATATTATCTCATTACCAGCTCGGCCGTGAAATGCTTGAAGAACTGGCTGACGCTGTTCTTTCAGAATTCACCACAAATATTGACAAAAAGACTACAGTGGAAACCATAGCGGACAGATATGTCCAACTTGGGATCCGGTGTTGCGAGGATGGACTAAGTTACTCCGAGATGGTCCGGGTTTTCATATTGTTGAAGCGCCACATTTGGCTGTTTTTTCAGGAGAGCAATTTTGCAGGACAACCTTTTGACGTAAGATCAATAGTGGCGTTGAATAATCGAACAGCCCTGTTTTTTGATAGAGCCATATATTACTTTCTCGTGGGATTCGAGCAAACACAATCTGAAATCGAATCAGAGCTTGATGATATGTATAAGGTATTCGTGGACCGGCTTTATCTTGATATTAAAGCTCGATTGAAATCCGATTCATGAAGCCTTACCGCTGATTTCCAGATCGATGGCACGGGATAAAAAGGGCAGCTTTCGCTACCCTTTTTTCACTTCGGCCTGTAAGAGGAGAATCCTACGGGAAGAGATAAGGCCCTTTCTATTGAACTACCTGCACGGTGTATCCGAATTTGTCGCCGTTTTCTACTCGGTAGTCTACTTTAACCTTCTCTCCAACAGCCGGTCTTCTAAAGGGTATGAATTTGGTTTTTAATCCTACTCTTATGTTGACGACCTCTGCAGACTCGCCCGCCTCGGCGCTTCTTAGCGATAGGCTTTTCGGAGATGACGCTACGACCTCACCCACAAGGGTTTTCACAGTCTTCTCTTCTTTAGCGGGCTCCTCCTTGACTTCTTCTTTAACTTCAGGCTTGACCTTCTCAGGGGGAGAGGTTTTTGTGATAATCTTCTTCTCAGCAGGCGGCTGTTTCACTACAGGTCTTTTCGATGGGACAGCCACTGAAGGTTCAGCTCTGGAAGTTTTGGGTGGAGCTGTTGCAGTTGACGAAGTTTTAGGTGGAACTGCGCCAGTTGACGAAGATCTAGGTGGAGCTGTGCCAGTTGACGAAGGCTTGGGAACCACCTCTTGGTTTCCAGGAGACCAGGAGCGCTCGGAAACGTGAGCAGGAGGTCTGGTCGAACATATGGGTTTCAGAGGTGCGCATGAATCCGGACCTGGACCGGTATCCTCTCCAACAGTTCGGCAAACAGAACCGCTTGGAGGCGCTGGTGGATAACATTGGTTCACTGCTGGAGACGGCGTCAAACTCACAACTTTTGTGGCTTTCATATACCCGTCCTCAAGGATGAAGTCCACGGCAACAACTTCGCCGATGCACGGACGTCGGTTAGGCACGTATTTTGTGCGCCATCCAACATTGACCTCTGCGCATTGACCGTTGGATTTCACCATCATGGTTCTCCATCCGTTGTCCATAACAGTGCCTTTGAAAGTGCAAACGCGGTATGCGTGGGCAGGAACCGCACCTAAAACAATGATGGCCATAATCATAGAAAGAATGGCCGTACAACTAATAACAGACGTCTTCCCGTACATTGGGGACCTCCTCACTCGGGGGCGTAAGGATTTTAGCTCTAGATTTTCTGGATGGCCGCTTAACAGCCGCCTCCAGTATCCATAGGCTGAAAGTTGCTCAACTAATAGTAGGTTATTAATAAAATGTCAAGTAATTTAAAGATAACTTATCCAACATCCTTAAACAATACCAGTTTAAATGTGATTATCTAGGATAGCCAACGACATTGTCATTATTTGTCAACTATGCTATATATAAAGCCATTGAACTCTGGAGGTCCTTAAATGGGTGTCTGCCGTGACATCTCCGAGTGTCAAATTGATTTTGTCAAAGAGATGGCCGAAGGTCTCGGCGGTACTGGTCTTTTGCTCGACAGTCTCTTAGAAAAAGCAAACCTAGTAAAATCAAAAATAGTCATAATGCTCGCAGAATATCAGGCCAAACCTTCAGCAGTGTCTTCCATCCTCATCAACAACTTAAACAGACATATTAGGGAGTATAACTCTCTAGTGGACAAAGCCGAAGACGCTCTGCGTTGGTTATTGATACAGCGTGAAGCTTGTGGCTTCAGGACTCACAAAAACGTGAATGTACACTACCCTATCCCACCGAAACTCAAACCTGTCAAGAAATGAGTCCTCACAAATATTTTAAAACCTCGACAGCCTTAATGAATTGCTTCATTTTGTGTTTCTGGCTATTCGGTTCTCTAGAAGCTCAGGCACTTGCCGAAAACCCCTCAGAACCAGCCCAAATTATTGTGGTAACTGTTTTTACTTCCTCTGAATGTCCATACTGTGAAAATGTTAAAGAACTGCTGGATGATCTGAAGACGCAAATTCCTATAAAGACTGAGATATTTGATATCAACAAACCTAACGACTATGACCTTTATCTCAAAATTGAGGCGACCCACAAAAACGCCAGATTCGCGGTTCCTCTGGTAATAGTCGGCGACAAGGTATTGATTGGACAGTCCGAGATATTCGGTAAACTGGAAACTACAATAAA
>JACWAG010000097.1 GCA_014874425.1 Syntrophaceae bacterium
AAGACGAATGAGGTTTACGAGTTTAAAGTGTCATAGTTTAGACACTCCAAACAGCAAAAAGGCGGTCTTAATGGCCGCTTTTTTGTTATTACGGAGACACTATTACCAACGAGATGAATCAATTATGTCACAAGGTGTTTTTTCAGAACAGTGGTGTCACGGATTCAAAGAAGAATTTAAAAAAGGAATCCCTATAAATCCTAATGTTTTCTACTATATCCTTATCTTTAATATGGTCCGCCGTGTCACTTACGTATTTAAAAAGATAGCACTTGGTTTTGAATTTCTTACATGTTTGAATCACAGAAGCGCTCTCCATATCAACAAGATCCGCTATTAACGAAAGTCTTTGTCTTTCGGAAGGATCGAGCACGGGCCTATCCAATGTCGCAATTCTCGCAGAAGAAAATCCTTCAAAGAAATCCGGAGTGTGGGTATAGGCATTTTTTGATTTAAATCGAGGTCTTTCATATTCAATTGCCTTTACGATATGGAAATTCATGCCAAGTGAGAGGGTTGAGTCTGTTGCGCCCGCCGCCCCCAAGTTTACAATACAGGAAGGGCTGAATTTAAGGCAGGAATAAGTGCAGGCTATAGCGGAGTTTGTTTTACCGATTCCAGAAATGGCCAGGATATAGTCATCATTTCTGTAAACAGGGATACGTTCTTCGGTTTGCTTTGTTAATGAAAGTCCCTCAATGAATGGCTGCGCCTCAAGTAGGGTAGCCATGATTAGACATTTTAAAGGATTTTTTTCCATCTGGCCATTTCATCTAGGTTTTGAATCGCCTTTTCACCTGTTTCACCCAACGATAATGTGAAATCATTGACATACAGGTTGATGTGTCCATCTATGACCTTATGGTCCAATTCCTGAGCATGTTGTAAAATAAAATCGCGGGAATCATTCCTGTTCTCAATCGCGAATTCTATGGAATTCCGGATAAGCTGTTCTACTTTTCTTTTGTGTATGACTGTATTTGAGTCTTTCCTGATCGCTATGCAACCAAGTGGGATAGGAGAGTTTGTTTCCTTTTCCCACCATTCACCAAGATCTATAACCTTCTGACAATCATAATTCTGGTAAACAAATCTTCCTTCATGAATAATAAGGCCCGCATCGTACTCGCCGGACCGTACTCCAGGAAGGATTCTATCAAATCTGGTTACCTCTACATTCCTGATTTCAGGGTTCCAAAGCCGGAGAAGAAGAAAAGCGGTGGTGTATATTCCGGGAATCGCAATTCTGGAACCTGCGGAAAAGGAATTTCCCTGTCGTGATACCAGAAGAGGTCCACATCCAAAACCTAAAGCCGAACCTGAATCTAACAGCTCGTATTGTTCTTTCAATAGCAGGTATGCGTAAAAAGAGAGTTTCGTGACCTGAAATATTTGTTTGAAGGCCTCTTGATTGAGTTTTTCCACGTCATAAAGATGTGAGGAGAAACTGTAATTAGACATGTCTATACGATGGTGAAGCAGTGCGTCAAATATGAAAGTGTCGTTGGGACATGGCGAAAAAGCTAATGATAGTTCAGTCATCTTAATATGTTCTTATTTTTTTATACTCAGAGTCTCTAAGGTAAGGGGTCTTACCGGCGTTTTTTATGATATCAATAAATTCCTCCACACCCGACCTGGTCTCAATACCTGTAGCCTTCACAACTTTTTCCTCCATCAGCACTCCTCCCATATCATTTGCTCCCATGGTAAGGGCGATCTGCGCCAGTTTGAGTCCCTCTGTGAGCCATCCAGCCTGAATAAAAGTGATATTGTCAAGGAAGATGCGGGAGATTGCCACTATCTTTAGATAATCAAGGCCCGTGGCGGGTTCTATGTCTCTAAGTCCGGTATTGGTGGGAGAAAAAGACCATGGTATGAAGGCCCTGAATATTCCAGTCTTGTCCTGAATTTCGCGCACGAAATTCAAATGTTCGATTCTATTCTCATTGGTTTCTCCCATTCCATAGGTCATGGTCGCCGAGGATTTCATCCCATGCCTATGCAACGCAAATATAGCATCTGCCCAGGTGTCTCTGTTTATTTTCCTAGGACTTACTTTTGATCGTATTTCGTCAACCAGCAAATCGGATGCGCCAGGCACGGAATCGAGGCCGGCATCCTTTAGCGCTGATATAACTTCGCCAAGAGGCACGGAACTCTTCCTGGAAATGTGGACAAGTTCCGATGGTGAAAACGAATGAAGATATATTTGTGGGAAACGACTTTTTATGTTTGTCACCATGTCAACATATTTGTTGAGAGTGTAATCCGGATGAAGCCCTCCCTGAAGCATGACCTGTGTCCCTCCAATAGATAGAAGCTCTTGGACTTTTTCCAAGATTTCATTGTCGGAAAGTTCGTAGGGATCTATCAGGTTCGCCCTTGCATGATATGCGCAGAAATCGCAGGCAGCTTCACAGATGTTGGTGTAGTTAATTATGCGGTCTATTATAAACCCGACTTCATTGACGGCTGAAGCCATCGTTCTTCTCGCATCGCCCGCTTCACCGAGTTCTATGATGTCCCATGAAAAAAGGTTAACGGCTTCTTCAGAGGAAACTCTGTTTCCAGAGAGAATCTTGCGTTTAAGGTCCTTTTTGTTAGAAGATTGGCTCATCTTATTACATTTGTGTTCGTTTGATAAAATTGACCTAGAATTCATCCATGAAATTGAGAGATTTAACACCTTTCAACTGTTTGATATCTTCCGCCATTGACAGATAATATCTGAACGCGTTTTTCAGGTTGTCAGTAAACTCAAATTGCAGTGTGTCGTAGTAACTCTCCACATCATATGAGATATTTGGGTATTTCTGTCTGGCCTTGGCAATTACCGTTTCCTTCTCCTGAGCGAGAAGCTGGATGGAAGATGAGTAGGAATTTATTACAGCCTTGACCCCGGATAAATTTTCCTTGACGGTGCTTCTTCTGACCGTAAACACGGCAAAAACGATTGGGAATCCCGTCTTTTGGAGCCAGAGTTCACCGAGGTCATATTTATACGGTACTGCGTTAACGGCATCCGTCATGGCGTCATTTCCGATTATTAGCGCAGCGTCATAGTTGCTCAAATCCTCATAGGGCCTCGATATCAAATAAGATGGTTCGATATCGAAAAATTTCTTCATGAGGATCTTAAGAAGTACTTGGGACGTATGTGAAGCGCTTGACATCCCCACTCTCTTCGCGTGTAATTCATCAATTGGGAGCTTGCTGCAGAGAAGCACAGACCCGACATAACCAACCGAACTCAGACAGAATTGAGGCAACAGAAAAACGTCGTCTTGTATATCAGCGTAAGTCGCTGCGGATATTGGGCTCAAATCCAGGGCCTTGTCCATCATCATCCTGTTTAATTGTGTAGGGAGCCCAGGGAAGACCGTTACGCCTTCTAAAGGATCCTTTTCAAACATTTTGTAGTAAAAAGGATAGCAGTTCAAATAGTCTATATAACCAATTTCCATTTTAAGGGTCTCCAGTTTCATTGAATCCAGTAATTCGCGGTGGTTCTTACAGGTTCAAGTCCAGCGTTTTCAATTAGTCTCTTCAAGAAAGATTCCGATCCATAATCGGGTGTTTTTGCCCCTGCGGCGTGAACGACCTTTTCATTTTGATATGTGGCTGCGAAGTCATCAACTCCAAACTTTAGCAGGATCTGGGCCATCTTGTCGCTGAGATACATCCACAGGGCCTTGAGATGCAAAACATTGTGCAGAAATACCCGGCTTGTGGCATAAATTCGAATGTCATCATATCCAGTGGAAGTATTGCGTCTTGCTTCTATTTTGGTGTTTTCTCCGTGAAACAGAAGTGGAACAAAGGTCTTGAACCCATGAGTTTCATCCTGGAGTTTCCGTATCCTGGCGAGATGGTCAACAATGTCTTCAACTGCCTCTTTATGATTGTACAACATGGTGACATTTGTCTTTAGACCCAATTCATGGGCCGATCGCATTATTTGAAGCCATCTTTTGCCTGAGATTTTTGCGGGCGCTATGATGTTTCTTATGTGTGGTGAAAATATTTCGGCGCCTCCGCCGGGCATTGCTCCAACTCCGGCCTCCATTAAGCGCTCCAATGTTTTGTTGGCGGATGTCTTGGCCTTTTTCGCGAAGTAATCAATTTCTACGGCAGTAAAGGCAACGACAAAGATGTCAGGTTTAATTTTTTTGATGCGTCTTATCATCTGTTCGAAATAATCAATTGAAAGCTTTGGGTTAAGTCCTCCCACAATATGAACTTCATCGATGCCCGATGTGACGGCGTCCTGAACACGCGCTTCAATTTGGTCGAGAGAGAGTACAAAGGCGTCCTTGTCGCCTTCGTCGCGGGAGAAGGCGCAGAGCGGACATCGGAGTTCACATATATTGGTGAAATTGAGGTTCATGTTTACGCCGTAATACGCGACGTCACCGTGTAGTCTTGTTCGGACAAAGTCGCTGATTTTCCCGAGATCTAGAATGTCGTTAGTCGTGAGCATGTATTTGGCGTCTGATTTCGAAACTGGTGTGCTCTCATAGACCTTTTTTGCGATTGTCCGAAGTCTCTTGTTTGTGACTGAATCTGGAAAATCGGAGAAGTTCATTGCAAGTCCGTATACCGATGTAAATTTAAGATTGAGGCCCCTTTTTAAAACTGGCGATGGTTCCTGTGAACTCTGAATCATTGACTGGACCAACTAAGGGTCAGATTCATCAGTAAAGAAAGAGGTAGTCATATCAAAAACACATCAATCAATGTGCCTAATAAAAGAAATGGAGACACATACAGGTTGGCATAAAAAAATTTCTTTAAGGCCAGCGATATGTCACCACGTTTTACAACCCTTTGCTGATAAATAAAAATTAACGCGACGCAGGCCAAAGCCAACCAATATGGCATACTTTTCCTGGTAATTACGCCGGCTGTAACCATTGCGCAAATAGACAGAACATAACAGGCTTCCGAGACTATGAGCGACGCTTTTTGTCCAAACATCGACGGAAACGAGTATATGCTTTCTTTTCGGTCGAAATCCACATCCTGGACAGCATAGACTATGTCAAGGCCGGCGATCCACAGCAAAATGGCGCAACCCAGGAGAACGGAAACGAGTGAAATTTCACCCGTGACCGCAATATAACCCCCGATTGGGGCGACGGCTTCAACAAGTCCCAAATAGAAATGTGATGATGAAGAAAAACGCTTAAAGTACGAATAGGTAAACAACAAAATAATTGCCGGGAATGAAAGGTAGAAACAAAGGTTGTTTAAAAAGAATGACGCCCCAACAAGTGTCAGGCACGCTATCATGCCGATTAGCCATACCTCAGACTTTGGAACCTTACCACTGGGAACAAGACGATCTTTTGTGCGCGGGTTCTTGCCGTCTATCTCAGCGTCTATGACTCTGTTGAATGACATTCCGGCTGTTCGAGCCGCCACAAAAGCTATGGTAACAAGAACCCAAGTTGAGAAATGCCTTCCATTCGCAAACAGCACGCCCAGATACGCAAAAGGGAGAGCGAACAGAGTTTGCTCAAACATTATAAGAGTAGAGAATTTCTTAAAGTCCATATTCTTTCCATCGTGTTGTAACTTTATCTTTAATTTCTGGGGACATTGTGATTTCGTCCGGCCAGTCCCTACCCATTCCTTCTTCTCTCGTCTTTCTCGTCGCGTCGATACCCATTTTGCCACCGAAATTAAAATATGACGCCGAATGATCGAGGGCGTCAAGAGGTCCTTCGGAGATGAGCAAATCCCTTTTAGGGTCTACATTGTTAAGTAACTTCCACACAACCGTGCTCGTGTCACGCAGGTCTATGTCCTTGTCAAATATAGCTATAAATTTTGTCGAAGCCATCTGTCCGAGTCCCCAGAGCGCATTTATCACTTTTTTAGCCTGCCCTGGGTATTTCTTATCTATTGAAACCAGCGCGCAGTTGTGAAATACCCCCTCGATAGGAAGCTCCATGTCTACGATCTCGGGAATCAGAAATCTTAACATTGGAAGAAAAATTCTTTCAGTGGCTTTTGCCATGTAACAATCTTCCATCGGGGGTTTTCCGACGACTGTGGCAGGGTATATCGCGTCATTTCTGCATGTCATAGCTGTCACATGGAACACCGGATATAAGTCGGCGGCGGAATAAAAGCCGGTATGGTCTCCGAATGGTCCTTCAAGAAGCTCTTCACTCGGGTCTACATAGCCTTCAAGCACGAAATCGGATTCGGCAGGCACATAAAGATCAACGGTTTTGGCCTTAACTATCTCAATCGGCCTGGATTCCAGAAAGCCTGCGAATACAAGTTCGTCAATGTCAGGCGGAAGAGGGGCTGTAGCGGCGTATGTAACCGAAGGCGTTCCTCCAAGCGCAACCGCTACTTCCATGCGTTGACCCCGGGATTTGTACTTGTCAAAATGGCGAGTCCCATCCTTGTTGTACTGCCAGTGCATGCCTGTAGATGTGTTGTCATGTTTTTGCATGCGATACATGCCCGCATTCTGAATCCCGGTGTCAGGGTCTTTTGAAATTACTATCGGGAGTGTTATAAAAGGACCACCGTCTTTAGGCCAGCATGTCAGAATTGGGAGACTATCCAGAAGGGGACCGCTCAAGTAGACTTTTTCCTGGCACGGCGCATTCTTAACCTTCTTGGGGATGATGTTGGCCATTTCCTTTAAAGCGAAAAGCATCTTAATTTTTTGAACAAGCCCCTCAGGAGGACGAATTTTCATGGTGGATTCTAGCCGGTTAGCAATTTCATCGAACGATCCGCAGGAGAGGGCCAGTCTCATTCGACCGTAGCTACCCAAGGCGTTTACGAGAAGAGGGTATGAAGATCCTTTTATGTTTTCAAAAAGTAAAGCGGGACCGTTTGCCTTTGAAACCCGGTCGGCAATCTCCGATATTTCCAGCACAGGGTCCACTTCGGCCTTTATTCGACATAATTCACCTGATGCTTCAAGTGTTTCAACAAATTGTCGTAAATTCTTATGCGGCATGGATTGGTTGTGGTGTTCCTTCATAAAACGAATTCGTTGTTTAAAATTTAGACCGACTGCCAGAAAAATACAAGAAAACGTTGATTGATGTGCATGGAGTTGACCAATGCCAAGGAGAAAGTTATAAAAATTCTTTCAAGTTTGTTCTGGTTTTTGTCAAAGAATGACAAGAGCGGTCTTGAAAATGAGAGGTCAAATTTATAATGAGCGCAGAAATTCCTGATTGGGCCAAGACACGTGGAATGCCTCACGTACTATCGATCCCTAAATATGTTCCAGGAAAACCTGTTGCGGAACTTGAGCGGGAGTTCGGGATCTCCAACGCCATAAAACTGGCGTCCAACGAGAACCCATTGGGACCTTCTCCCAAGGCGATGGATGCAATAATAAAGAACGTCGGGATGACTAACATCTATCCCGAATCTACCGGTCCTGAATTGCGGAAATCACTCGCTGAAAGCTACAGCGTTTCTATCGATCAAGTCATCCTCGGAAATGGCTCGGATGAAATCATGCAGATGCTTGCACATATTTTTGTAGGGGTCGACGACGAAGTCATAATGCCGCAAAACGCGTTTTCCATGTATGAAATCGTGACACGGCTTTTTGGCGGTAGATCAGTAAAGACTCCATTAACTTATTTTCGTCCTGACCTAAATGCGATGGCGGCAGCGATAACTGATAGGACAAGAATACTGTTCCTGTCCAATCCACACAGCCCCACAGGCACAATCATTGGGAAGTCTGAGTTTGAGGAATTGCTCGATGTTACTAGAGAGCGAGGCGTCATCCTGGTCTTGGACGAAGCTTATCGCGAATATGTTGATAGCTCTGATTGTCCGACAGGCGTAGACTACATTGACCGATCGGAGAATCTGATTTTCCTACGTACTTTTTCCAAAATATATGGCTTGGCAGGGTTGAGAATTGGCTATGGAATTGCCCAGCCTTGGCTGATTCAATTACTCAATAGGGTGAGGCCACCGTTCAACGTCAACCTCTTGGCCCAAGATGCCGCCTCCGCCGCTTTGCTGGACAGCGATCACTTCTCAAGATCTCGAGAAACAAATTCTATGGGAAAGAAATTCCTGTTCGATGGCCTGAATTCCCTCGGCTTTGATCCAATACCCACACAAGCCAATTTTATTGCTTTCAGGCCTAATTGTGACGCTGAATCGCTGTATCTGGAGTTGCTAAAGGAAGGAGTAATTGTGAGGCATCTGAAGAGTTTCGGGCTTCCCGGTCATATAAGAGTCACCATAGGTTTGGAGGACCAGAACAGGAAGTTCATAAACGCCTTGGAAAAGGCTTCTGAGGGCTTGTCGCGTGACAAATCACTTTGATGGTTAATCTGTAATGAATTTGTGAACAGTAAATCCGGACAAACGTGACTCAAAAATTGAACAATTCTCAGGAGACCCCTTTCGTTGTTATAACGATAGACGGTCCTGCAGGGGCCGGAAAGACGACAATTGCGAGGAATCTTGCCAAGCGTCTGCGGTTCTGCATGCTTGACAGCGGAGCGCTATATAGGACCGTTGCATTAGCCTTGCTCCAGGCAGGGGTAATGCCTAACGATGAGATCATCCCGGATGATTTGCTCAAATCTATAAGTATCGTTATTGAGCCGGCTGTCGGGGGCATGCAAATCACTCTTGGCGGAGAAGATGTGAGCGCGGAAATAAGATCGGAGGAAGTTGGGGTTGCCGCTTCAAAGTTTTCTGCGAAAGCAGAGGTCAGGCGAAAGCTGCTCGGGACCCAGCGATCAGTCGCACGACAATGCGATCTAGTCGCTGAAGGCCGTGATATGGGCGCAGTAGTGTTCCCTTTTGCGCGGGTGAAGTTCTTTTTGACCGCCAGCGCCGAGGTGCGGGCCAAACGTAGGTACGAAGAGCTGTTACAGAAAGGTGCCCGACCTTTATATTCTGAGGTTTTGTTGGAAATGCGCGCACGGGACCATCGTGATGAGACCCGAAGCCTTGCGCCTATGGTCCCTGCTCCGGACGCCACGATCGTGGACACGACAAATTTGACACCGGATCAAATCCTGGGGATAATGCTAGAGTTGGTAAAATCGAGGCTGGGACTGTTGAAATAGGGAACTGACTCAAAAAACTATTAGTCTTTCCAAGTTTTTCTTGTAATGATTTGGAGAAACATATATATGTACTAGATTACGCAGCTTAGTTGAAATAACGATGGCGGACAAAAGAGTCTGGGGGTGCTTACTGGATGGAAAATTTGGAAACCCAATCTAATGACAACTTAACCAACGAAGAAGAGGGGCAGGATACCACCAAAGAGGAAAATTTCGCGGAACTCGTCGAAAGCAGTTTTCACAAAGCCCAGGAGGGCCAGATCGTAAAAGGTGTAGTTGTTCAGATTACTCCCGAACACGTAATGGTTGATGTTGGGTCGAAATCTGAAGGACAAATCCCTATTGATCAGTTCATGAACAGCGAAGGCAAACTGACTGTCGCAGTTGGCGATGAAGTCGAAGTCTTTCTGGAAGACATGGGCGATAGCGGCGGAGTCAGGATCTCAAAAACCAAAGCTGATAAGATTAAGATATGGGATGATGTCGCTCAGATTTGTGAAACTGAAAAGACGATTCAAGGCAAAATCGTCGCGCGCGTTAAAGGCGGTATGCAGGTAGATATTGGAGTCCCAGCGTTCCTTCCAGGTTCTCAGATCGATCTAAAACCCGTCCGAAATTTTGATAAATATATTGGCGAGACATTTGAGTTCAATGTACTAAAATATAATCGTAAACGTGGCAACATAGTGCTTTCCCGTCGACCACTTCTCGACAAGACTCGTGATTTGCGCAAGGATTTTATTTCCAATGCGCTGGAAAGTGGAGAAGTGTTTAACGGAGTTGTCAAAAACATTACCGACTATGGCGCATTTGTCGACCTTGGCGGTATTGATGGCTTGCTTCATATAACAGATATGTCTTGGGGCCGTATCAATCATCCCGCCGATATAATTAAGGTTGGGGACGAGATTAAGGTCAAAGTCCTAAAGTTTGACAACGACAAGGAACGGGTGTCGCTCGGCATGAAGCAACTTACACCTGATCCGTGGGAAACCGTTGACCAAACATACCCCATTGGGTCGAAATGGTCTGGAAGGGTTGTCAGTATTACCGATTACGGCGTCTTCGTGGAGCTTGAAACTGGAGTTGAGGGCCTCGTTCATGTGTCCGAAATGGCATGGACCAAGAAACCGAGGCATCCATCCAAGATGGTCCACATCGGTGAAGAAATTGATGTCATGGTACTCAACGTGGACAAAGACCAGAAAAGAGTTTCATTGGGTATCAAGCAATTGCGTTCCAATCCGTGGGACGTCATTGCCGAGCGTTACCCGGAAGGTACCAAAATTGAAGGAAAAATCAGGAATGTTACTGACTTTGGAATATTCGTCGGAATTGACGAGGGTATAGACGGTCTGGTTCACATATCAGACATATCCTGGACTCAGCGAATCAAGCATCCTGGAGAGTTCTACAAAAAAGGACAAACTGTTCAAGCCGTTGTTTTAAACATCGACAAGGAGAATGAACGGTTCTCTCTGGGTATCAAACAGATGATGGAAGATCCCTGGGAAACTGTTCCCGATAGGTATCCTCCTGGTTCCAAAGTTGTTGGAAAGGTTTCGTCCATCACAGATTTTGGTGTATTTCTTGAAATAGAGGAAGGCATCGAAGGAATGATTCACGTTTCCGAATTGTCCAAAGAAAGAGTGAGTTCTCCCCATGACTTCACCAAAGAGGGAGCCGAACTTACTGCCGTAGTGTTAAAGGTCAACAAGAAGGACAAAAAGATTGCCCTTTCGATAAAGAGCCTCGAGAGAACCACCGAATACGAACAGAAGAGTTATGGCGGCAGTCAGGACGTGGTTGCCTCTAACTTGGGTGATCTACTCAAAGAGAACCTTGGGGCATCTTTGGGTAAAGAATAAATATTTTTCGGCTTTTGCTTTGACTAAACTTATGTGCTTGTCCTGTTACAGCGGCCGAGGAATAAGTTGTTGATGGCCGAAGAAATTTAGGCTTATCCGCTGGGCAGTAGATCTAGTCTATGAAACAACATGAGGGAACCTGATTGGGAAATCAGGTTCCCTCTTTTATTTTGTCGAAAGGTTTTGCGTGAGATATCGCCGGACGGCCTCTCTAGCCTGCTCGCGGTTCTGCGCTAAGCCTAAAGACTGTTCCGTGACCAACCATCTAATAATAGAACCCAAATGGGGACCCTGATCAAGACCGAACTCGGACATTAGATCGAATCCGTCTAATAACGGAATGATGGGGTCTTCTTCTTCTTTCAGGACAAGTTCAATGGCCTTTCGCGCTCCATTCTTGGCTCTTGGAAGGTCAGCCAGGTCTCTTGCCGGTCCTTTAGCCGCAAGCAGGTCTGCCAGAAACAAAATAACCAGGCCGATAAAGTGTGTTCCAAATCGATGAAAAAGCCTCACCATGGCTCGTTGCGAGGGATTTTCCAATGTGAGTATAGAAGGTCTCATGTGACCTTCTACCCACGATGACACTTCCGACAATTCCCTGGAAGCCAGTTTCATTCGGGTCCCGGCCGAAAGAAATAGAGTTTTGGAGATTTTTTCATGGCCAATGAACCTACGTTTGCCCTTTTCGTCCACGCGTAGGGAAAACGGTTTTCCTGAATCGTGAAACAAAACGGCTAGCTTTAACAGCCATTTCCTGGGCCTACCTGTAACGGGTTGTTCATAAATATAGTTAAGCGCCTTTTCAGAGACAGGGCCGAAAAAACTCGGCAAATTGTCAATGATGGTCTCAAGATTCTCCAGGGCCTCAACAGTGTGGCCCCAAACGTCCAAATGGTGAAACGCATTTTGCTCGAATCCCCTCGAAGGCTTCAATTCCGGCAGGATTTCCCAGAGCAGCGATGACTCTGCCATCTGCTCGATAATTTTGGCCGACCGGTTTGAACGAAATACGATCTCGAGTTCATCCCTCACGCGCTCACCAGAAATATTTTGAATAAGCGTTGCGGATTTCCTAATACCAATCCTGGTTTCAGGGCATATACGGAAGCCCAATTGTGAAGAAAACCTGAATGCCCTGAGCATCCTAAGCGGGTCTTCGATGAAAGCGTTTGGCGAAGACCTTCGAATAGTTTTTCGTTCAAGATCCTCTCGACCATGTAGGGGATCAATTATGGCCTCACAGACTCTTCCATTCATAACGTCCCACAGATGCACAGCGACTGAGTTAATCGTGAAATCCCTGTGATAAAGATCCTGAGTTATGGTTGGGCCTTTGAAAGACGAAATATCCACCGTCACCTGGGGTGTTTGAGAAACAACAATTCTGCCGGTGCGCCGGTCTTTGTCCAAAGCTACAAAAGATGCTTTTACAGTAAGTTTGTCAGCAACTTCGCGGGCTATCTGAAAGCCATCGCCTTCCACTGCGATGTCGAGGTCCGAAATTTGGTGATTGCCGATAAGAGTGTCGCGGATACAACCACCAACCAAATAACTTTCGTCGCAGAGGCTAAGTGAAATCCGAAGAATCTCCTGCGCCAGTGGTTCGTTAAAGAAGTGTCCGGGATGCATTCGTCTAATAATTGGTATTGGATATTTGGAGCGAGAGATTAAATGATGGTTGGGTTACATCTGAGCCTGAACAAGTTCAAACCTGACAGTCCCAACAATCGGTGAGGACGTTAAGAGCAGAGGAATCCTCTTCTCGTCATTAGAAATCCACAGTTTTCCTTTAGCAATTTCCCTAGGTTCGCGTCCGAGTTTATCCAGACGTAAGTCCATGCGTATGGCCGACAATGAACCGGCTCTGATATTGATCATCTCGGGCCCCACTGGATAAACAAAAAGCCGGGCCTTGTCTTTTCCATCATAGATATCCACTGACAAAGGTTTGCCGAGGTCCTTGCGGTTTCGGAGCAGATAAACGGCGCTTATTGGATCACGGAGTCCCAAGGCCTTCTCCGAGTGGCTTTCGATTTCGTCTCCATTTTTCTTATTCACTTGAACAGTTTGACTTTTCTTGTCAAAGGAGAGATCTACCACCTCGGATCGCAATAGATTTGACTTGAGATGAAAGCTGTATGATTCCGGCTGGAATGTATTTGCGGAAAAAGTGGCCTGAACTCGACTCCAAAGTTCCAGTATGGTTTTCAGAGCGCCATCGGATACCGCTTGAGCAGTGACGGACATTTTCTTCGCGTCACATTTCATTGTTATGTCACCATGTCCCGCTTTTGTTCCGTTCCATGAAACTTCATATCGTAGGATTTCGCTCTGGTCTTTTGCCCATGCGGAATATGTCGTAAGAATTAGTCCCAGCGACAACGACAAGACCAAACAAACGGAGGAAGACTTTTTCAACTGATTCTCCTCCAATGAAACTTCTTGTTTACTTCAGGCATTGAGATAATCAATGAGTCACCGGATATCTGAAATGGCCACTTCACAGTATTACCCGCGTCGTCAGTTATGCTGATCTGGTTCTTTTCAACCGAGTATTTACCAGTCCTGCTTTTCATGCTGTCCGAATTTTCATTATCGAATCGGTTAAATATTACCTGTCGATTGTTCGTAAATTCAATCTGGGTTTTCGTCTGGTCCTTGGGGTTCTGACGTTCACCCTTGTCATTAATCTGATACAGCAGTTCCCATTTGCCAACGACGCTCTTGTCTGAATTGCCGGTGGAAGGTTCGGATATTTCCGGACCAGACTGAGCCTCATCATCCATACGAGCGCTCTTCGGCATAGACGCGGTAAGACAGGAAGAACAAATCGCCGCAAAACAGAGTAAAATAGCAAATCCAAACATTCTTGAGGAAAGGGTCATATGCGAAACACCCGTTTAATGTGGATCAAGCTAGCAAGATTCAAAGCGACCAAGCAAAATGGAACTACTACCAGAGATTGGATATGGGCTTTTGCGGCACATTGTCAACAGCTTGTGAAACTCCCACCGATTCGGGCTGCGAAGGCTCCGCCCTGGCGGTAAAGGTAGATTCTTCTTCAGTTTTAAGAGGTTTCGCCACCGGTTGGGGGAGTGGGAACTCGCCGCGAGCAAGTCTGGTGAGAAGTCCCTGGTCGACGATGATGCAATAGGAGCCCACGGAAAGAGTATGGAACACAGCTTCAGCATCCTGCCAATCGAGGCCAAGACAGCCGTGAGTCAGTCTGCCCCCGGTAGCTTCGGCATAATGAATATATCTGGAGCCGTCAAACACCAGTTTATATCTAAAGAATCCAGGCACTCTGCGATCTTCCCACCTAGCCGGTATAGGTTCACCTTCCTCAAGGAAGTACCAGTCTGGTCGAACCCAGTCAGCGACAGCAACCTTACTCTTGATAGGAAATATGCCGACCGGGGTTTCAAACGCGCCTGTCCTAGTCTTACCCTTGCCTATCGCAACTGGTCCTATGCGTAATAGCCGACCTTCCCTATCATAAAGATAGTATTGAAAATTTCTCTTATCTATAATGATGAACGCTTTGCCATTTTTGTTCCTTATAAGGGAGCCGATATTTCGAGCGTTGGACAGCGCTCCCTGAATTTGACCCTCATCCTGCAAACGGTGTCCGTAATAATTATCGTAAATCTC
>JACWAG010000098.1 GCA_014874425.1 Syntrophaceae bacterium
GATTTTCGGCGGGGATCGTGTAAAGATGATTATGGAACTGGTAGGTATGCAGGATGGCGAGCCCATCGAGCATAAGTACACATCGAAGGCCATTGAAAACGCCCAAAAGAAGGTTGAAGCCCACAACTTTGAAATTCGCAAACATCTCATCGAGTTCGACGATGTAATGAACAAACAGAGAGAGGTTGTTTACTCACAACGTAAATTCATCCTCTCCGGGTCTGATCTGAAGCTCACTGTCTTTGAAATGATTGAGGACCTTGGCGATGATATTGTAAGACGTTTCACCAACGAGAAGACACATTTCGAAGACTGGGACATAACGGCACTTACTGACGCCTTGTACGCTCAGTTTGGAATCAAGTTCGAATTGGAACGACTTCCAGAGACGGAGCAGACAGAAGTTGGAGTAGTTGATCATGTTGTCGAGATGGTCAAGGCCCAGTACGAGGAGAAAGAAAAGGAAATTACCTCACCGATCATGCGTGAACTGGAAAAGTTCATGATGCTGCAGGCAGTTGATTCTCAATGGAAAGATCACCTTCTGAGCATGGATCACCTGAAAGAAGGTATTGGCCTTAGAGGCTATGGTCAGAGGGATCCGCTTAAGGAATACCAGAAAGAAGGATATGAACTCTTCCTGGATATGAGTTCGAGAATAAAAGAAGAATCAGTCCGCAACCTATTGCTAGTTAAATTGGCGATGCAGAATGAATTAGAAGAGTTGAATGAGTCCAGGGAGAGAGAATTACAGGCGGTTCATTCAAATCTTACAGGTCCTGAGTCCGGGGTCGGGCCGACCCAAAGGACTACGGAGAAAATAGGCCGCAATGCTCCATGCCCTTGTGGTTCAGGAAAGAAATACAAGAAATGTTGTGGGAAAGCGGCCTGATCATACATGGACCGTCTTAAACCACAAGGCTCTCGTAAAGTGAATAATTCGGAGAAATGTGATGCTCTCTTTTCAACGTGACCGTTTTGTGAATTCAGAAGATCTGGTATTTCCATATTGTGACGATATTAGTGGGACTTTACGAGGATATCGTATATTCACCGCATGCGGGACTGTAAACGGTAGGATTTTCAGGCTCGAAGATCACTTGAACCGTCTATATGACTCAGCGGCCCAAATTTATATGCAACCGCCGTGCTCTAGGGCGGAACTTACTCAAATACTCTTGGACCTTGTGGAACGCAATAAACGGGTAAGCTCTGAAAATCAGATAATTGACATCATTTTCAGCGGTGGGCTTCAAGGCGAGACCATGAAACAGTCTGGTAGGGGGGCCCATCTGTATATCGTAGCGCAACCAATGGTAACTCCACCAAAGGAGTTTTATGACAACGGGGTCACTCTGGCGACATTTTCCCATCAACGGATGTTGCCGGGTGTCAAACTGCTTAATTACATCGGAGCTGTCATCGCCCATCAAACTGTTGTCCCGAAGTATAACGCTTATGACACCTTGTTTATCTGCCCTCAGGACAACAAATCCATACTTGAAGGTTCCACTTTTAGTGTTTTCTTTGTTCTAAGAGGCGCCGAGATCGTTACTCCGCCTATGGATGGAAGGATCTTGGACAGTGTAACACGACGCGTAATTCTGGAATTACTGAACCTCAGCAAGGAAATTACCATAACCGAAAAACCGGTTACTCTGGATCAATTTCCGGATTTTGAAGAAGCGTTCCTGGCATCTACAACCCGTAACGTTCTGCCCATGGTCAAGCTCGATGACAGAGTTGTTGGATCAGGCAGACCTGGGCCTGTGACGAAAAAGGTGATGAATATCCTGGATGAATATGTCCGCTCCTATTGAGCCTCGGGCGTGAATTGCTTTTAAGTTCCTTATTGTGAACAGGATAGTCATCGTAATCTCTTCCCTTGTGGGCTAATAAATGAACATAAATGAAGAGTTACCATAATAAACCCTCTTATTATCTTCCTACAGAATTTCGCTTGACAGAAGTCGCTGCGTCGCAATATCTTATATCTGTAATTTCAAATATTTTGTGTCTAGAAAACGCTGGTTATTCCTCCAAGGATGAATGACCAATATTCCCGAGTCGGAATCAGGAGGTATTTACGTGAGCGTGCCAGATAAAATACTAACATGGCAAATGGTAAAGGGGCCGACTTACGATGTTGATGCTCGCAAAGTCACTGCTCCGGGAGAATTGAAGAAAACGGAAATCCCTGTTCCGGAACTTTCAGCCGGTGAAGTTCTGGTAAAGATTGCCGGGTGTGGAGTTTGCCACACTGACATGTCCTATTTCTACGATGGTGTGCCGACCGTCACAAAGCCACCTTTGACACTTGGCCATGAAATCGCGGGAACTGTTGTGGCTGCGGGCCCAGGGGCAGAATCCTGGGTCGGCAAAAACGTAATAGTGCCTGCAGTAATGCCATGCAATTCCTGTGGCATTTGTTCGAAAGGGCGGGGGAATCGTTGCCTGGCCCAAAAGATGCCTGGAAACTCCCTCGGTATTTATGGCGGTTTCTCCAGCCATATTCCTGTTCCGGCTGGTGATCTGTGCGTGATAGATGATTTAAAAGGCAGGCCGCTAGAGAATTATGCGGTTATCGCCGATGCGGCTACGACCCCTTACCAGGCGGCGATTCGGGCCGACCTGAAAGCTGGGGACCCAGTGTTGATTACTGGAGTCACCGGTGGTGTAGGTGTGTACATGGCGCAAGTTGCTAAAGCTATGGGAGCCAGCCCGATTGTCGGAATGGCCCGTAGTGAAGAAAAGCTCAAAAGAGCGCTATCTCTCGGGGTGGACCATGTAATCGACACCAAAGGTAAGGATTTCAAGGCCATTCAGGAAGAATTCAAAACAATAGCCAAACAGTCCAAAGTTAGACACAACGTGGGATGGAAAATCTTTGAGTGTACTGGAGTAGGGGCTGCTCAAGACATAGCCTTGGGTCTTCTCGGTTTCATAGGAAAACTCATCATAGTGGGTTTCGGGATGCAGAAAAATACTTACAGCATGTCCAGACTAATGGCATTTGACGCTGAGATTATCGGCACATGGGGATGTCTGCCAAAATATTACCCGAAAGTACTGGAAATGGTCCAGTTCGGGAAGATCCAGATTGATCCGTTGCTTGAGACCCGTCCGATGTCAACGATTAAACAGGCTTTTGAAGAAGCCCATAGCGGCGGACTCATGAAGAGGTTGGTGCTTACGCCGGATTTCTGACGAGCCTTTTTGTTTTCTCTAAGTTTTAAAACACTGTCGTTTCAACAATTAGCCTCCTTATGGGGGCTTTCTTATTGCCTAGCCATTAAGTACGGCCTGCGATTTCAGGATTGAGTCGTCCCCCCAGGGAAATGGAAGAAATCCCCTCGCTTCACATTCAGTGGGGCATTCACTGCGTGAATGCCATCAGGACGACAGAAAGAGAAACTATTGACAGCAATGTCGACAAAACTATGGCAGTGGTGGCCAAGTCCACATCGCTGTTCAGTTGAGATGAAAGAATATAATTTTGAGGCGAAGTCGGTAAAGCGAAGTATATCATCGCCACTTTAAAAGCCGTAGACGAGACTTGGAATATTTTCAGCAATATATAACCGACCATCGGCAGGACGATCAACTTGAGCAGAGCTGCTATCAAGGCATTGCCTAAATGATCCTTAGATCTCGAAAATGTCAGGCTACCTCCAATTGAAATCAGAGCCAGAGGCAAGGAGAGTAACGATGTCAATTCGAAAGTTTTTGTGACGAAAGTAGGAAACGCTATCCCGAGTTTCGAGTAAAAAATCCCCGCCAGACATGCCAAAATCAGGGGATTTGACACTATGGCCTTTGCCATGATCGCTGCGCGGTGATTTTTAGAACAACTCTCGCCTGAATACCAAATCATGCTTGACACGGCCAGAACGTTAATAAATGGAATTACAAACCCTATCAGGATCCCGAACTGTCTTATTCCCTCTTCCCCAACCGCTGAAAGTATTATCGCTATTCCAATGTAGGAGCTGAAACGATAGCAACTCTGAGAGAATGAACCAACTTCATAATCAGGAACTCGAAACAGCCTCACAAAAAGTAGACTCATCAAGAAAACCAGAAAGACCGCACATAATACGCCCAGGATGAAAGCCCACTCGATGCCTGCCGCTGTCGAGGGCTTTCCTATTTTCCAAAACAGCAAGCAGGGGAAGAATATGTAGTAAATCAATTTGTCAGATGCCTTGATGAAGGAATCATCAATCCATCCAATTCGTTTTAGGGCGCTCCCAAGGGTTATGATGGCAAATATTGGGAGCAAACTGTTGAGAATTAACAACACTCTGAAATCCTAAGACTGTTTATAATTACGTGATGGCCAAAATAGTTAGTGGAATTGGTCTTCGAAACCTTTAGAGCCAATTGGGACGAATAGCGCCACCGAACCACAAAAAAAGAAAGGGTTCGGAAGAAAAGGACAATGACATAGGCATACTGTTTCAGATCCAAAAAAAAACCCCCTACCACATATACGGTAGGGGGCTCTGTCCTACATTACAGAGAGATCATTAGGCCTTTTCTGGCCTCTTGGCAACCGCAATGCGATAAATATCATAAACGTCATAAAGTTTAATATCGGTGAATCCGGACCTAGTAAGGTTCTCGATGATTTCCTCTCTTGTCTCATAGACGTCGCAAACCTCACCACGAGAGCCGAACAGGCCGACTAGACCGCCCGGTTTTAAAAAGTTGTACATACAAGAATAAATCATTGGGCGCATGTGGGGTTTGACATGGGGAATCATAAACGAGCTTATCACCTTGTCGAATTGGGTATCCGGATGATAGTCCTCAACTGAAGTAGCAAACAGGCATGTATTGCAAATACTTTTCTTCTTGGTCTTTTCTTCGGCGAGTTCAATCATGTGCGGGGACAAGTCGATTCCGACTACTTCCCGAGCTTGAGGCGCTGCGACTACCGTAGCGGAACCGGTTCCGCATCCAACATCGAGCACATGGTCACCCTTTTCGACTACAAGTTCTATTAGCTTACGCAGTCCTTTTCTATATCCCGGGTCCATGGACCATTGCAAATCATAACTCTTACGTCGGTACTTGTAATAGAGCTGAATAGCCCTTTCCGAAGGCATAAGCTTACATACATTAGTGCCTTGAATGTATGCTGTTCTAAGAGCTCTAATTATTGGTCTCAATAGTTTTTGAAGCGGAGCGTTATCTTCGCTCACCATAGTTTCATTCATTTGTGTGGTTACCCCCTACAAACGTTCCATAAGTTCAAATTCTTTTTGTAATACAAATAACATCTTTAGGCAAGAGAAAACCTCATTGAGGCGCCAGCGGCGCAATTTCAGCGTCCTTTACAGTATTAATCGTGTTACGAGCACCCTCTATGCCATCAGTAACAATCAATTTTGTCGCCTGGACACCTAAATCTATGAGACATTTTACAACTGGCGCTTCAGATGACTGAAACGAACTCAATACAAAGGCTTCCGCAGCCATTCCCTCTGGAGGTCTGCCTATTCCCAATCTGACTCGTATGAAATCCCTAAATCTTAGAGAGTCGGCTATCGAGCGGACTCCCTTGTGTCCACCATCTCCGCCGCCCGCTTTAATTCTGACTCGCCCAAGATTTATATCCAATTCGTCATGAATGACTATTAGCGATCCATAATTGATGTTGCGATTTGAAAGAATTTTATTGACGGCTTTGCCACTTAAATTCATGAACGTTTGGGGCTTTACGAGAATCAATTTGCGGTCCGCATATTCGGTGACGCAAGTGATGGCCTCATTTCTAACAGGAGACCACGTCGCTCCGAGAGCATAAGCCAAGGCGTCCAGCGTCATAAAACCGATATTGTGCCGGTGTTTGGAATATTTTGGTCCAGGATTGCCAAGACCAATCACAGCGAACATTTTGCTATCACACTCATCCAACAACTTCACATTTATGTCCTTTTCTGTTAGAGCATCGTCTAATCTCGATTACTCAATCATGTCAAGCCTAATCTCCCATGAATGAAATCTTATTCCAAGAAAAAGCGCTCGAAGCCCTGGAACAAATACCGGCGAATTTCCTTGAGCGCCTCGAAAATGTAGAAATCATCGTGGAGGATTTTGCCAACCCAGACATTTTGAGGTCTTTAAACATAGATTCAAAATGGCATTTACTTGGGCTATACGTTGGGCATCCCTTAACAGAGCGCAGTTTTTTCCAGACAACCCTTCTCCCTGATCGTATTTACCTCTTTCGCTTGCCAATACTTCAATCTTATGAAGGTAAGATGAACATTGTGGAGGCTATCCGAGATGTGATCGTGCATGAAATTGGTCACCATTTCGGTTTTAACGATGATGAACTGCTCGACATGACGGGGTCAACCATTTGATCGAAAGACTCAAAATCGAACTTGAGAGAAAAAAACGACGCCGGGAACTCATTGTATCTTTGATCTCGGCATTGGTGATTGTCGGGCTTTTTTTCGCCGGGTCCGAGCTTTCCAGGTCCGGAGGGGAGGGGCCTTTTAGCGGCCATCTTCTCCTGTTTACCCTCCTGGGAATCGTTATTCTGTTGATGATTCTGATCATATTTTTCCTCATTCGAAACCTGTTTAAGCTGGTTTTTGAACGGAGGGGCAAGGTCCTGGGGGCCAGGATAAAAACTAGGTTGATATTGGCGTTCGTGGCGCTAACGCTCGTGCCGACAGTGGTGCTCTTTATCGCAAGCGCAAGTGTGCTCCACACAACAATAGATAGTTGGTTCGGCGCTCAAATAGAAGAGGCTCTTACGTCGGCGGTCGTAATTGGACAGGCCTATCACCAAAAAGCTGCGGAAAACGCCAAGAAAGGCGCAGCGAGGTTGGCTGAAGAATTAGCGCAGATGCCAGTTGCGGGTGTGGGCAAGCATGAAGAGACGCGAGATCTTTTATCGTCCGAGGTTCCTCCTTTAGGTTTGAGCATAGCTTCCGTCTATTATGGAGGTTATAGCAAGCCAATAGAAATTACGTCCCCAAATCTCGGCGATGTAGCTGTTCCCAGTGTGATGGAAAGCTTCCTGAAGATAGGGTATAGGGGATCCATCGCTTCTACCGTAATCAAACTAGATTCTGGTGAGGATCTAGTGAGGGGCATAGCCCCTATAATCAACGGAAAAGACGGGAAGATAAGGGGGGTAGTCGTAGCTGATTATCTCATTCCAAAGGCGCTTTCGAGCAAGCTTTTCGGGATAACTAAAGCATTTGACGACTATCAGGAGGCCAAACGCGTTAAGGGTCCGGTCAAGACCACATATACTCTCATCCTTTTAATAGTAGCTCTTCTCGTCATTTTTGTAGGATTCTGGTTCGGAATGAGCATGGCCAGGGAAATTACTGACCCCATTCAGAGCCTTGCGCGAGGGACTCAACAAATTGCTACCGGTAACCTGGATGTCTTTGTGGAACCTGTAGGTGATGATGAACTTAGCGCGCTAGTACGTTCCTTCAACAAGATGGCTTCGGATCTCAGGCATGGTCGAGATGAGCTTTTAAAGGTCAATGCCGACCTCGAGAATCGCCGTAAATATATCCAAACCGTATTGACGAACATTGCGGCAGGCGTGATAGCGATCGACGCGGATCAAAAAGTAACAGCTTTCAACGCGCCATGTCTCAAACTTCTCGGGATAAATTCAGAATTAAAATTGGGGTGGCCACTTCTAGATCAGCTCGATGAGGATGTTGCCGGACGACTTCATGAAACTATAGGTGAACTGAGAGGATCAGATTCAGGAGCCATAGAAAAGCAGCTCAAGATTTCATTTTCAGACAAGACTATGACTCTACTGTGTTTTGCCAACATTCTTAAGGACGAAGCCGGGGGCGAGTTGGGGGTAGCGCTAGTGTTCGAAGACCTGACTTTTCTTGTTAATGCCCAGCGTATGGCCGCATGGAGAGAGGTTGCGCGAAGAATTGCCCATGAAATAAAGAATCCCCTCACACCAATACAACTTAATGCGCAGCGGCTACGAAGAAAATATCTTTCATCACTGGGAGATGACGGGCGAGTCCTCGATCAATGCACAAAGTCGATAATTGATCAGGTCGAACAGTTGAAAAATATGGTCAATGAATTTTCGAAGTTCGCAAGAATGCCCGCAGCGAATCCGACCCCAAACAAATTAAACGATATATTGAGGGAATTGGTCGCTCTGTATCGAGCGGCGAATGAGAGAATGGAAATCAAATTCATTACGGATGATTCGGTCCCGATATTCAATATAGATAAAGAACAATTAACACGAGGGGTTATGAACCTTATTGATAATGCTACAGCCGCCGCGGGGGCAGAAGGCAAGGTGGAGATTTACTCGAAGTATGAGCCAGTGTTGAGGATCGCCTCGATCAGCGTTTGTGACAATGGTCCGGGGATTAGCCCCCAAGACCGTGAACGTATTTTTGATCCGTACTTTACCAGGAAACAAGGCGGAACCGGCCTCGGTCTAACAATAGTCAGCGCAATTGTGGCCGATCACAATGGCTTTATTCGAGTCAAGGACAACAATAGTGGTGGGGCCTGTTTTATAATAGAATTGCCAGTGCATCCTAAATGATGATCGTGATAGTTGCAGAAATTTTAAATTAAGCTACCTCCAAAAAAGACTACGGAACATTTCGTTTTTAGTCGGGGGAGATTACTTTTGTCGCTATATTTAGTGATTCCACTACCTCATACATGTTCGTCGCTTTGCCTAGCATCAACCGGTCCGTTAAGCCAAAAGTATCAAGACACGTTCCACAGGACAGGATTTCAACACCTCTTTCCTCTAATATGCCTAGGGCTTCCACGGCCTCTTTGTCCAGAGTTGTAAGTTTTACTCCTGAATTGATGAATAGCATTCTCCAGGGGTACGGCGGAACATCGATCAAAGTCCTGAGGAAACCGCGCATTAGTTTTGCCCCAAGCTCATCGTCGCCCCTTCCCATGGTGTTGCTTCCTATATATATGACTGTTTTGGAGGCGGGAGCATGACAATCGGGAATTGGGCAAGGTAGTAGTGGTTCGTTTTCTTCACAATTGCCTCCGAGCTTGTTTATGTGGATGTCCAGTTTCCAATTGAGGGCTTCGTCTTGTGACAATTCCACGACAGCGCCCTTGTTGCGCGCGAACCGCAACACGTTTTCCCTGGACACATCGTTGTCTACAATCACCATGAATCGATTTAAATTTCCTTGATCAAAGAGCCTCTTGGTTTGTATTACAGGTTCAGGGCATTTGAGGCCCCGTACGTCTAACGTAAAAATAGGTTCCTGCGGCACGCTTTTTTCTCCTGAATTCTAAAAATTATGATTCAATTTTATTCCATGTTAAAATATAGGTATATAAAGTTAGGGCTCACTGCGTTGCAATCGCGTCATCGAGAAAGCTGAAATCTGAAATTCGAGAACGTCATGGCAGCGCGCATATTTGAAAACAGTTTCATTCGCATATAAATTATGCATTCAAAATCCTGATAAAAGCAATAGGTATAATCTATGTCTTGGACAGTGACAATATGAAAAATAAAAAGCCAAAAATAGTGGTAATTGGTGTTGGGAACATGGGAGCGGCCATTGTTAGGGGATTGATTGACGCTTCTGTAACGGCGCCTGAGAATGTCATAATATTCGATCCTGATCGAGAGAAGATGGACAGGTTGAATTCTGAACTGGGTGTAACTGTTTCCGATTCGCTAGAAGCAGCGGTAGAACATAACATCAGGGTCGTCCTTGTCGCTGTGAAACCTCAAATGATTAACGGTGTCCTGGATAGCCTCTCCCGCTTCATAAAACAGGACTCCCTGGTGATTTCTATTGCCGCGGGCATATCGACCACTCAGTTGCTTGACAGGCTGGGTAAAGATAAACGAGTCATAAGGGCCATGCCGAACGCGGCGGCGATGGTCGGCCAAAGCGCTACGGCGCTGTGCAAGGGGGGTATGGCTGACGACGAAGATCTGAAAACGGCAATGGAATTGTTCAAGGCTGTTGGGTCAACTGTTTGCGTTGACGAGAAGGGGATTAACGCTGTAACCGCATTATCCGGAGGCGGTCCTGGATATCTATTTGTGATTATGGAAGCTATGTCGGACGCTGGGGTTCTCTTGGGGCTTCCCCGTGATGTTGCTCGAAAACTCACTGTCCAGACTTTTTCCGGCGCTGCGACAATGGCGGCTCAGGCTAAGAGTTTTAGTGATTTGAAGGACATGATCACTTCCCCTGGAGGCACTACAATCAGCGGCTTGAAAATCATGGAAAAAGCTGGAACGCGTGGAGTATTTATGGAAACGATCGCGGCCGCCGCTTGCAGGGCTGATGAACTATCGAGACAATGACGGTACTCTTGGGACCGCACCATTTGAACGAGCATAATGTTTTTGAGGATTCGAGATGCTGACCAAACATGTAACGCTTGAAGAAGCCCTCCTTTTGCTGGACCTGGAAGACGCATCGAAGCTACAGGAAGCCGAGGAAAAGGGTTTGATACATCCTGTAAACCGTAACAGCAAAAAGGAATCATTTTTAATACAGGATCTGGTGACGCTGAAACTGGCTCTTGCCATTCTGGATATGGGACTAGCCCCGGATCGGGCGATTCGTTATGCGGAGGCAATTCTCGGGGTCCATTCGTCTCAGACCTTCAAGAAGACGATCGCTTGGGTGGATAGCGACACGCACGAACTGTTCGGTATGTTCGCTGACAAACAGTTGTCCAGGATATTTATACGGTCGTTAGATGATAATCGTGAGATAGAAGTGGGCGCTGAGAAGCCTGTGCTTTTCCCGATATCCAAATGTGAGCTGAATGTTTCGAGAACAATAAGACCTGTGATTGCTCGAACACACCACATGGTAAATTCAAAGAAAAGACAGTCAACGTAGCTGAATGGCAAAAATATCCCTGAAGTTTAATATCAACCGGAATGAGAGAACTAGTGCGCGTAAATTGACCTGTCTAATTATCATGCTCGGTCGACGTCTCAAAACATGAGGTAGTAGAGTCACATGACTTTTGTTACTGGCTCTTTGCGCAT
This sequence comes from Syntrophaceae bacterium, assembly GCA_014874425.1. Classification (GTDB taxonomy): domain Bacteria; phylum Desulfobacterota; class Desulfomonilia; order Desulfomonilales; family Desulfomonilaceae; genus CAJBEZ01. Next base: position 11,036 of record JACWAG010000098.1, read on the forward strand.
GACTTGACGTCAATCGCGGAAAGCACGGAATTGAGGTCCTTTTGCACGGCGGCCCTTTTGAGCTTGTATTTACGGATCTGTAACATGTTGCCGGCTTGTATAGCAGAACCCAGCACGGTATCTACCGTTTTCAAGTCCGCCTCAAGGGTTTGAGCCATTGTGATCAATTCCGAGCAATTTTTTACCAGTAATTCTTGGGAGTGTGACTCTTCAACTCCAATAATCGCCATCAAACCCATCAACACTACGGTAACTGAATAAACCAGGTGTTTCTTCATGTAAATTCTCCACTAGAGCCAAACGGATCACAAAGATCTGTGAGGAATTCCTGCTTGGACAGCAATTTGCTTCCGATACTTCATATATCATATCCTATATAGGAAACAAGTTTTAATTTAAATAGTTACAATATTTACCTATAGTAAGCGATCATGTTGTGTCCGCATTTTAAATCCTCCTAACTTAGTGGAGCGCTATTATGGGAGAGTTATGTGAAAAAGAAACATATTTGGCTTGTTCTTTCGACATGATGAGGAGCGGTACTTTTTTGATATTATTGGATTGTGATCGATTGACAGGGCGGTTGTCTTACTCTATTTTAGCGGCATGGATGATTCCTGCGAGCGCACAGTCGCAATGAAGGGGGTTGGCCTTCGGGTTTTTCTGAGATCATTCGTGATCGAGATCATGTGGAACTATCCGCGCATGCAAAACATAGGTTTTACGTTTTGCTTGCTTCCAGCCTTGGATAGGCTCATCTCTGACGATGTGACCAGAAAGGAAGTAACGAAGCGTCAGCTCGAATCGGGCAATACGAACCCGGCGCTGGCGCCCATGTGTATTGGCGCTGTCGCTAGGGTTGAAGAAGGTGAACTTTCTGAAAAAACTCCACTCATAAAAAAGAGGCTGATGTCAACACTTGCCGCCCAAGGTGACAGGATGTTCTGGGGAGTTTTAAGGCCTGTGTCTTCGTTGCTGGGCGTATCGATCGCTATGACATCATTTTCTTATTTTTGGGCCCCTTTGGTGGCATTGCTGATTTACAACGTTCCGAATCTGGTTATAAGATATATGGGGTTTAATGCGGGTTGGAATGATGGTGTCCACGTGGTTAGAAGATTCAAATCCCCTTGGGTTGAAGATTCCATAGCCTTCCTTAGATGGCTGGTGTTTTTGTGTTCCGGTTCACTTACCGCAGTGGCTTTAATATTGGCGGAGGAACATGCCAAAGCCAATGACGTAGAAAATTTTGTTGGGCTTGGTTTGTTTGTTTTAGTGGTTTTTTCCATCTGTTTTCTTATCCTGAAAAAGAGTTTTTCTCAGACAAGGGTAATTTATCCACTACTGATCATAATGCTGGTAGGTTTTTCTCTCTTGCAAAGATGGACATGAGGTAAATGGTATTAGAATCCGAACTCCTTGAAAAGACAGTGACGATTGGTAACCAACTCGGCCTCCATGCACGGGTAGCCACCTCCCTGGTTCAGACCATGAAGCGACACACCTGTCAGGTGACGGTTGCAAAAGACGGCATGGAGGTTGACGCTCGGAGTGTCCTGGGGCTATTGCTGTTAGCCGCCACTCCTGGAGCTGAACTGATCATACGCGCTCAAGGTCCTGGCTCTAGAGAAGCTGTAGAACAAATAAGCAAACTATTGGAGAACAATGCTTCAGACCATGTTGGATAAAAACAGCGAAACTCCTGAGCAGGGCCCCAAGGAAATCCCTCAAAACACAATGGTCAAGGGTATCGGGGTTTCAGTGGGAATTGGCATTGGTCAAGTCGCGCTTATGGAACGCCTTGTCACTGAGATTTGCCCATGTCGTATTTTGACGCCTGAGGAAATCCCGGGTGAGGTCGCGAGATTTGAGGAGGCCGTAGAAAACGCGGAAAAGAGACTAAAGACCATAAAGAGCCATATTGATAGCGATCATCCTCTCGAGGACCATTCTTATATACTTGATACACACATATTGTTGCTCCGCGACAAAATGCTTTATGAAGGGACAAAACGCGCTATAGAGCAGGGACGGCAAAATGCCGAATGGGCCTTGTCCGAAGTCATGTCCAAGATAACAGCGGCGTTTGATTCAATAGATGATGAATACCTCAGGGAGAGGGCCCTCGATGTTCATTTCGTAGGCGAACGGGTATTGAAAATTCTCTTGGGTGTGTCTTCGGAAAAGAAGATATATCAGCTTCCGGCCAGTACAATTTTAGTATCTCACGATCTTTCACCCGCCGACGCTGCGCAGCTAAAAAAGGAGTCAGTTCTTGCCATCGCGACCGACGTGGGAGGCAGGACTTCTCACTCCGCCATCATGTCAAGATCACTCAAGATCCCAGCGGTGACCGGTTTAGAGAAAATTAGCAAGCTGGTCAAGACTGGGGACACAATCATTGTCGATGGAAGCACTGGTCTTGTAATACTCAACCCAGACGCCGAAATGATTTTTCGGTATCGCCAACGTCAGGAACTACTTAGGAATTATCATCAGTCCCTGTTGGCTTTCGGACGTCTGCCGGCAGTAACAAGTGACGGTGGACGTGAGATCCGTATCCTGGCAAACATAGAACTGGTTGACGAGGTAGATATAGCCATAGCTCACGGCTGTGAGGGCATAGGCCTTTTCAGGACTGAATATCTGTTTCTCGGTAGAGAAGACCTTCCGTCTGAAGAAGAACAATTTGAGGCCTATAGAGCGGTAGTGGCGCTTAACAAACCTTATCCTGTAACGATCAGGACCCTAGACATTGGTGGGGACAAGATCGCCAGTAGCCTAAACCTGCCCCTGGAAACGAACCCGGCAATGGGACTAAGGGCCATCAGACTTTGTCTAAACCTTAGAAATTTGTTCAAGACGCAATTGAAAGCAATCTTACGCGCTGCGCATTACGGTAACTGCCGGTTACTTGTGCCGATGGTTTCATCCATTACCGAGGTCCATGACACTAAAATCATATTACAGGAAGTTAAAGCGGAACTCGCATCGGAAGGAACCCCGTTCGGAGAAGACATCAAATTTGGAATTTTGGTTGAAGTTCCGGCCGCTGTTGCAATTGCGGACCTCCTGGCTCGTGAAGTGGATTTCTTCAGCATCGGTACCAACGATTTGATCCAGTACTCTCTTGCGATTGACCGTCTCAATGAACATGTGAATTACTTATATGACACGTTGCATCCAGCGGTTTTGAGGCTAATCAGACAGGTTGTCAACGCTGGCCAGGCTTATGGCGTAAGTGTCGCGATGTGCGGAGAAATGGCCGGTGATCCAGTAAATGTTCCCATACTGGTAGGGCTTGGGATAGACGAACTGTCCATGAATGCGTTATCGATCCCACTTGTAAAAAAAATGATCCGATCTATCTCGTACGACGACTGCCTGGAATTGACGCATCATGCTTTCCAGATGCAGACTGCTCAGGAGATTCACGATTTTCTTGAGAAATGGATATTTGAGAAATTCCCCGGGGACTACTTTTTAAGCCAGCAGTGATTATGAAAAATCCCCAAGCCGAAAACATAAAGGTTATTTGCAAAAACAGGAAAGCTCATTTCAATTTTGAGATTGAGGATACTTTTGAATGTGGGATCGTTTTACTTGGCTCGGAGGTAAAATCCCTCAGAAACGGCAGGGCGAACCTGTCGGATTCTTACGGAAAAGTCCGTAATAGTGAGATCTTTCTCGTAGACGCCCACATCTCACCTTATTCGCAGGCAAATCGCGAGAACCATGATCCTTTGCGGGAAAGAAAGCTGCTTTTGCATAAGAGGGAAATTAAACGCCTCGCTGGCAAGGTCGCCGAAAGGGGTTTTTCTTTAATACCTTTGAAAATGTACTTCAAGAATGGTAAAGTGAAACTCGAAATGGCCTTGGCTCGCGGCAAGAAGACCTACGACAAGCGTGAATCCATAAAGAAAAAAGAACAGAGACGCGAGTTGGAACGATTGGTGAAATTCCGTCATCAGGGACGCTAATCTCACTAGATAGGTTTGCATGAAAACGCTTAGACCCGTGATTCAATGTGAGTCAAGGAACAAAGTTGAGTTACGCTTGTCTTTAAAGATGGTAGTGGAATAATACGAAAGGGGGCGCACTGGTTTCGACGGGGACAGTTGAGATCGAGGTTGCATGTCGAGCCCTCCGGCGACTCGGTAATCCGCTGGAAAAAAAATATACTCGCCAATAATTACGAGTACGCTCTAGCCGCGTAGGCTAGCGTTTGCCCTCTCTTTTCCTGTGAGAGTGGAGCAGGCGAGGGAAAGCAGGATAGCTGATTTCTCGGACCCGTTGGGAATGATGCGAAAAAATTAGCGGGTTGGCCTGATGAGTACCGTGTTCGAGGGGGACGAGTCAGGCGAGAAAACAAAACTCGAAACAAACATGTAGACGCCTCAGGTCGAAGGTTTTCGGACGCGGGTTCGATTCCCGCCGCCTCCACCAGTAACCTATTGAAATGATTGAGAGTGATAGCCCAAAAAGTTGTCAGTAAGTTGTCAGTAAATAGGGTTTATGCAACACTTTAAGTATGTTACGTAACTATATTTGAAATGTCAGTATAGATTTACAGTCAACTTACTTTTTTAGCTGAAAATTGTGAGATCAATGGCCTGATTGAAATCCACTATAAGAAATTCTAAAAAACATAAAACTGTAATTAATAGGAAACCTATCGTCACTACCGTCACCATCGTCATTCGATAATAATAACAATAGATAGCTGGTGACGATACTCTAAAATCTATTGTCACCACCTATCGTCACTAATCAAAATAACCCCTGTAACATGTTACGCGGTGTGACAATTGAGATTGGACTAACGACCCCTGCATCCCGAATACAGAGTTTTATTAAGTCATAAAGCGGTTACGCCACGATATCCTTGAAGAAATTAAGCACTTTCAGACATTATTAAGCACAATTAGGCACTATTGTGACGTCAAAAGCGACGCCAAATTGACGCCAAAAAAATTTGTATCAGTAGTCAGGTTTATCTGTGTTCAGGTCTTCAAGCTCTTCTGGTCATTTCGAATCATCCTTTAACCTAGTTCAAGGACCCTAATTAATAACTAGATAACTATTGTATCTCAAGATACACAGTAATCTGGACCCTAATCAAGCCATAAATATTATTATAGTCTATAATGTTTCTAACTATATTTGTAGCATCGCGTATTTCGCGTCTATAACGCGAACTGGGCGTTGATGTGATTAAGGTAAGGAAAGGTTTGGAAGTCAAATAGACTCGTGTGGTGTTTATTGTAGCTGGCTTTTCATGTATTTGATGATTTCATATGGACGCCCTCTATCATGGTCCTTTGACTTGTGACAGAAGGCGTCTGTTTAGTAGACTTAGGTTTGTGGCAATCGGAATCCACTCACCTAATTTTCAGGAAGTAATAAACAC
>JACWAG010000099.1 GCA_014874425.1 Syntrophaceae bacterium
CAGGCGTGCGGATTCTGCGGAAGCGATCTTAACCTTATCCGGCTGCACGACTCTCCCACTGCCAGTCCATTTACTTCATTCCCATGCGTCATTGGACACGAAATGGTGGGTGAGATTCTGGAAGCTGGAAAAAATGTTGATGCATTCAAACCTGGCGCCCGAGTGGTTATCAATCCGGTACTTTCGTGCGAAGCCCGCGGTATTTCATCCCCCTGTCAAAGCTGTGTGGCTGGAAGGCCCGCGAATTGTGAAAATTTTGCTCATGGGGACCTGCCCCCCGGCATGTTTATCGGTATAACTAGCCAAATCAATGGCGGTTTTGCGCCAATAATCATTGCGCACAAAAGCCAGTTGTTCAACGTGCCGGATTCCCTTTCCATCGAATCCGCGGTCATGACAGAACCTGGCGCTGTCGCTCTCCAGTCAATTTTTGACAACATGCCGGAGGCTGGCGCCAAAGTCCTAGTAATCGGTGGAGGAGTTATTGGCAACCTTCTTGTTCAGTCCATCCGGGCCCTCGTACCGGACTGCCACATTTCAGTCATTGAACCGGCTGACCATGCTGCAAATCTGGCGCTTGAATTCGGCGCCGATGTCATCATCCCTGCTAATAAAGCATTTGACTATACCGCAAATATAACAGGAGGAAAGGTTTACCAGCCCTTACTCGGCATGAAAATTACAATGGGTGGATTCAACCGTATCTACGACACTGTAGCGTCCGGGAAAACATTGAATATGGGACTGCGGCTTCTGAAAGCCATGGGAAAGATCAGTATGGTAGGGATCAGTGGGAATGTGAAGCTGGACCTGACACCGCTGTGGCTGAAACTTCAATCGATTCAGGGAGTGTATGGATCCGGAGCCGTAACATATAAAGGACAAAAACGGCATGTATTCGACATCGCAATTGAATTTCTGGATGCGGGACTGATTTCGGCGGACAAGCTTGTCACACACAGATTTGCTCTTGAAGATTACAAAACGATGATCGAAGTAAACTTAAATAAGAAAGCTCATAGCGCAATGAAGACAATAGTGGTTTTTTAGAAAAGGACAAAACCATGAAATTATCATTCCTGCTATTTTTCCTGGCTCAAGCATTGAAAATTGCTTCCTTGGCCAACTCCAAATTTAAAAAATACATTGCTAACGCATCAGTAAAAATTCTTATCAAAACAGAAGCCGGATCGCCTGCACGGCTCTTTGTATTTGACAAGGGCAAATTCTACTCTGTCTCCGGCAATACTAATGATTATGACGCCGCCCTTGTATGGAAAGACCCGAATACAGCATTTTCCGTGATGACGAGCAAAAGCGGCGATGCATCCTTCAAGGCCGCGGCTCAAGGAAAATTAAAAGTCACTGGGATGAGTCTTTATGCCCAGTGGTTTGAGGACGCTGTCAAACTGGCGCTGTAAATCTCTTCGTTTTGAAGATAGAACGTCGACAATGCGTTTAGAGATGATTTGAGCACTATTTTTCAAGGAGGATAGCATGGGTAAAATTTATGGAGGACACCTTGCCGCAAAATATCTTAAGGAAATTCAAAATGTTAATATGGTTTTCACTCTGTCTGGGGGACATATTGAAAACATTTTAGATGGCCTAAACAAATATGGAATCCGCACCATTGATGTTCGCCATGAACAGGCGGCCGCAATGATGGCTCACGCCTGGTCCATATACAAAAATGAACCGGGTGTCTGCCTGGTTACTGCAGGCCCGGGTTTTACCAATGCTCTGACAGGCATTGTAAACGCATATCTCGATAGTGCGCCAATCGTAGTTTTATGCGGTCGTCATCCGATTCGTGATGATCTGACTGGGGCTCTTCAGGAGATGAATCAAATCGACATGGTGAAACCCGTAACCAAGTGGTCCGCTACATGCTATGATATTAAACGTATCCCCGAATATCTTTCCCTGGCGTTTAACCAGGCCACTTCCGGACGACCAGGCCCGGTTTTCCTCGAACTTCCTCCAGACATTCTTTTTATCCAAACCGATGAGGAAAACGTGGCGCTTCCGCCAAAAAGAGTTCACAAGACAGCTTTTTGTCCGGATGCATTGGCCATATCTGAAGCGGTGAAGCTGATAGATTCCGCTAAACAGCCGTTGTTCATCGGAGGAAGTGGAGTTGGGTTCAGTGACTGCAAAAAAGAACTTGAGGCGTTTATTGAAAAAACAGGGATGCCGTTTGCCCTTCTGAACAATGGTCGGGGCACGCTTCCGGACAATCACCCATTGAGCATCAGTGACGGCGGTTTTACCGGAGTCAGCACGGGGCTTCCACAAACCGATCTGGTGGTATTGGCGGGAATAAGGCTAAATTGGGTGATGCAGGGGACCAAGCTCTTTCCACAGGCAAAGGTTGTGCGTATCGACATTGCCCAACATGAAATTGATCGAAACCGACCAACAGATGTTGGGCTTGTGGGTGACTGCAAACAGGCGCTCGGTGAACTAACAGAAAAAGTGAAACAAAATGATCATTCCGATTGGCTTGACACATTAAAAAACGCTTACAAAGCCTTCATGACAACGGAGCTGGAAAAGCGAACGACACCTTCAGATCCGATTCACCCGCTGAGACTGGTTGACCGAATTATGGAAGTCTTCGGAACAGACGCCTTTTACGTAGCCGATGGGGGAGACACATGCTATTGGGGC
>JACWAG010000011.1 GCA_014874425.1 Syntrophaceae bacterium
GGAAATCACTCGGAGGTATGTTTTTCATTCGTGGGGAAACCACATAATAGTCAGGTGGCTGGTAAACCAATCCAATGACATATAGATTCTCCTCATTTGCAGCTAGAATCCGAGAGAAAAACTCCTTCTGCTTCTCCTTGTCAACGGTGTGGACTATTTGGTCGAAGTCTTTCATCATTTTCTGGATTTCAGCGGGAGGCTTATCGCCATGTTTGCCTCTGCTTTGATACCACTGAGCATATAAAGGAGCTTGCAGGCTTTCAGAGCTGTAGGGGAAGTACCACCTCGGATCGAGAAGACACTCCAGTCCGCCATCACCAGGCCACAAAGCTATGTCGTGAGCGCAAGTCTGCGTTCTTTGTCTAAAAAGCTCTCTGGTCTCAGATTTCACGGCTGTATCAATCTTAATGTTCTTAAAATCAGAAGCGATTATTTCGGCGGCGTCCACCCAAGTCTGAATGGAAGCCACTACATCTAAAGAAAGTTGCAATCGTTTTCCATCAGGCCGTTGACGCCAACCGTCAGGACCAACGGTAAGGCCGATATCATCAAGCATTTTGTTGGCAAGGTCAGTGTCATGATTCAGGTAGCACTTTTCATATGATTCACTGAAAAATCCAGAATCTTTAAGGGGCGCAGCCTGTCGGGGAGTACCATGGCCTCTGTATAGTATTTCATTGATCTCTGTACGCCTTATCGCATGAGACATTGCGATGCGAAATCTCTTGTCCGCGAGTATCTTTTTGACTACAGGGTCCTGGTGGTTAAGATTGGGCGCCAGAAGCAGCCCCACGGACGCAGTCGATATTTTAGGGATAAGCCTGAAATTACCGGTACCAAGTTGTGCGAGTAGAAGAATGGTGTTGGACATCCCTCCCAAATGGTTAGCCTGCATGTCTATATCACCAGCAACAGCTTTTAAAAGGACCATGTTCGCTTCGGTCACAAGTTCAGTGGCCAGTCTGTCAATGTAAGGAAGTTGGTTTCCCTTGTCGTCTACCTTCCAATAATAGGGATTTCGTTCCATCATGAAACGTGTACCAGGAGCTGGAACTTTTGTAATCCACGCGAGAATTGAAGGCAACTCAGTGCTGACAAAGAGTCCCTGCTGGATGTCGATAAGTTCGTTAAAAAGTCTGTTCCATGAAGAGGCTCTCTTAATTTTCAATAATGCTTCAAGTTCATTAGGTTTTGCATATTTTTTGTGAAATTTGGCCAGAAAATGTTTCGGTCTCGTAACTAATGCCATTCCATTTGGAGTTGCCAAATTTTCTAGAAACAGACCATAAGGGTCCTTGAACTCAAAACGAACGGTAAAATCGTCAATTTTGCTGACTTTTGGCTTCTCTCCTCCGGGAGCGATCCAACCCGGGGCTGAAGGGCTTACATCCTTGTCAAGCAGAGTGTCATTGACGGCGAAAACAACATCATCGGCCGTAAAAGGGGCTCCATCGGACCATTTTACACCTTGAACCAACTTCAAAACATACACTCGACCCTGGTCCTCGATTTCCCAACTCTCACACAGATTGGGGACAATCTTGAATTTTGGACTCCACCTAACCAAAGGGTCGTACAGAATCTTTCTTGTTTCATTGAGATCGGATATTCCAGTATAAGCCCGTCTCCATGTACCACCATAGATACCAGTGGTTTCGAACGGTTTTACTACCACTGGCCTGGATGGGAGACGTTCTTCAACAGAGGGCAGCTTACCGCTCTTAACAGCGGGGGAAAGCATGGGAGCTTCCTGGAAAGGCCAGGCGGATGTTGACGAGACTTCTTGGGCTCCTAAAAAAAACGCAACAACAAACAAGAAAACCAAACTAGAGTTGATCAATCCCTTCATGGTCCTTCCTTTTGCGTTTTGTATTTGAGATGACTGACAATACCTTCGGAAGACATTGTCGTCAATCACTAATGATTCCGGAATACCGCATTTGAAAATAATCCATAATGTCAAAGTTCTATATGAAGCCCAAATAGCCATTGGCGAAGTAAAGGAACCCTACTACCCCAAGCAGGAGTCCAAAAATCCATAAAGTCTTCTTTTTCATGACGGTAGCGATAGACGACATCAAGATCGCCAACTGCAAAAAGATAACCGCCATCCCAAAATGCTGAGATATAATCATGGCGTCATCTCTCTGTCGCTCAAGATTCTGCGCTTGCTTCATAATATCAGCTTTCTCTCGATCATACCGTTTTATCTTTTCGGAGTATTTTTCAATCCGCTTTTCGTAATCTTGCCTAACGGGAGTATTTGTTTCCGGCACAAGTTTTAGTTCGGTTTCAAGCTTTTCCTTTTGAAGCTCGTATAAATAGCTTTTGATGCTCTTAGCCTGATAATAGGCCCATTGGTTCGAGGCCAAGGTCTGACGAAGAATGCCTCTATTGGAAAATTTACCGACACTGAGTGTAGACATAGTTGCGCCCAGAGCTATCACAACGGTAGTTAGAGCAAGAAAGTTGATCCACCTTTCTTTGTCATCCGCCATTGCAGGTCCTCCATTCACAAAGAACTTTTGTTGTTATCCCAATCACTTATTTCGATACGTCCTCGTGTGACTCCAATATATCTATCACTTCCCTATTACCCTTCAATCTAGCTATCGCGAGGGCAGTCTTACCGGACTTTTCCCTGACGGTCAGATCAGCTCCGTTTTCGAGGAGCATTTTAACAACATCTATCTTGCCTTCATAAGAGGCTATCATGAGCGCAGTGCCTCCTGCGTTGTCTCTTGCGTTAACATCTGCGCCGCTCTTTACAAGCAATTCCGGCACAGGGACAGATCCCTCAACTATCCCGTGCATTAGCGGGGTAAAACCCTCATTGTCTTTACCGTTAACGTTGGCTCCGTTTTCCAGGAGAGTCTTGATGGCCTCAACTTTTCCGTAACGACAGGCCAACATCAGTTCACTGAGTCCCTTAGGACCCTTTTCGTTCAATCTTGCGCCATGACTCAGGAGGAGTTTAAC
>JACWAG010000100.1 GCA_014874425.1 Syntrophaceae bacterium
CGGCAATGGACAGACAATTGTCTCTAAAACAGGGGAAAAGTTCATCGACATCGCTTGGCCGATTTTCGAAGGGAAAGCGGGCTTACTAAGGCTAGGGATCTCGGAGAAGTCTCTTGAGCGGCAGGTTGACGAGTTGCGACTGAAGATGGGCCTGATAACCCTGTTCATACTGCTTACCGCTATTGCTGGTAGTCTGTTTTTTGTTAGAAGAATTACCCGCCCATTGGAGCAGCTCACTCGATCCGTTGAAAACATCAACCGAGGCTCTTGGGACGTTAAGGTTAACGTGTCAGGGCAAGATGAGGTGGCGATTCTAGCCGACTCATTCCAAGGCATGGCGGGGCGCTTGAAAGAATATACCCAGCGATTAGAAAAACAAAAGCTGGAACTTGAACGGGCCCACAATCAAACTCGAACTTTCTGCGAGATAGTTCGTGAACTGGGTTCACTCCCAAACCTTCAAGAATTGGGACAAACTTTGATTTCGAGATTGCGCGAAGTTGTGTTGGACAACCAGATAGCCATCTTGTTCTTAAATGAGAACAGGGACTTGTTCTTCGTCGTTTCCGATCAAGACATTATTACATCACGTGATCCGGATCACGTAAATCGCGTAATCGAGGTTGTTGATAAGTTAACTGAGCCCAAACTTCAATCAGGCCCCTACATAAAAGATATTCCGCTATCTGGTTCTTTCAAGCGCTCGGATCGGCAAGCGATTGTCCCTATAAGGGCCGAAGGGACGGTTTGTGGGTTCCTGACCATTGATTGTTCTCCGACGTGTAAGTGTGATTCTGAAGAGATTCGCATGGTGAGTCTCATCCTAGATCAAGTCGGTGGCGTTATTAAACGTTCCATTGCACACGAAGAGGCTATCCTTAATCTTCAGCAAAAACTAGACACCTCTTCAGATTTCAGCGGCATGATTGGTAAAGACCTTAAGATGCAGATAGTCTACCGGCTCATAGAGGATATCGCTCCCACTGACGCAACAGCCCTAATTCAAGGAGAAAGCGGGACGGGAAAGGAGTTGGTGGCAAAGGCTATTCATGAGCGAAGCGACAGAAGAGACAAGGCATTTGTAGTGATTAACTGCTCAGCCTATCCTGAGTCCCTTGTCGAGAGTGAACTATTCGGCCATGAAAGGGGCGCTTTTACCGGCGCTTTAAGACAAAAGGCCGGGAGATTCGAACAGGCCGATGGTGGCACTGTATTCTTGGATGAGATTGGAGAAGTCTCCCCTCAGGTGCAAATCAAGCTACTTAGGGTCTTACAGATTCAAACGTTTGAGCGCTTGGGAGGCGAGCAGACAATTTCAGTCAATGTCAGGATCCTGGCGGCAACCAATAAGGACCTATTGGCTGAGGTTCAGAAGGGAAACTTCCGGGAAGATCTGTTTTATAGGCTAAATGTTATCCCTATCAATATACCGCCACTTAGAGAACGCAGAAACGACATTCCTCTATTGTCCCGACACTTCCTGAAACGTTTCAGTTCGGAGCAAGGGAAGAATATTCAAGAATTCAGCTCCGAAGCGCTCAGGATACTGATGGATTATTCTTGGCCTGGCAATGTGCGGGAACTAGAAAACTGTGTCGAACATGCTGTGGTCAGATCAAAACGACATGTAATTGAAGCCGGTGATCTGCCTGCTTCACTCAGGACATTTGAATCAATAGTTCAACCTCGCGATGTGCCGAACCTTTCCGAGAATGAGAAGGTTTTTCTCGAAAACGCGCTTTCCAGAAATGCTTGGAATATGAAAAAAACAGCTCGAAAGCTTGGAATAGGCCGAAGTACACTTTATTCAAAACTCAAGAAATACCGCATAGCGAAACCGACCCTGCAATGACAGCGCAGAATGTCTCGTCTCCTTATGGACTGTGTCTCGATTCGGGACACGACAACCTGCCATAATTTATAGCAAATCCGTTACATCGTCTTTTGTGTTCAGAATCTAGACATGTCTTCTGACCGATCTACTCGCCTCAGAGTTGCGTTTGAGCCTTCATAGCCTTATTCCGCCACGAATGGCACGTGGTTTGCAACTATTTACCGAAAACTCCCACTTTGGAGCACCCTCCAATGAAAGGCCCTATCATCGTGATCGATGCCGACAAAAGAACCTGTGGCTCTATGTGCAACATACTGGAAGCACACCAGTTTCTCGGTATACCATCCGACTCACTAGCAAACATCGAAAACCTCATAGAAAAACTTTCTTGTCGTGCTGTGATTCTGGATATGGACACTGTGCCGGTTGACAATCGGCAATTTCGAGATCTCAAAAGGAAATGTCCTGATCTGTTCATCATGGCGCTATCCGCCGGCCCGTTTCATCCTGAACTAAAGGAGGCTTTTGCCACTTACATTTACGCTTGCCTTTGTAAACCAATAGATCCCGACGAACTGATCTACTGGGTTAGGAGCATTTTCTGCAATGCAAGAACTTCAGAAAATGGGTCTGCGCAAAACGAATGAAAATCTCTTCGTTAACGTTGGAGCAGCAATCATCGAAGACGAGGACACACCAGAGAGGCGCCAATGAGTAAACCTGAAGATTCCGTTGATAGACGTCAATTCCTTCGTCTGGGAGGACTTGCCGGCGCCGGCGCGTTGGCTTTAACTTCGCCGGTTTACGCCGCCTGGCCCAATCCAGATAGCAAACATGCTATCCGTTACGGCATGATTATCGATTTAAAAAAATGCGTTGGATGTAAGGCCTGCACAGCGGCTTGCAAAGCTGAGAACCATACTCCACCAGGTGTCGCCTACAATATCGTGATGGAGGAAGAGGTAGGGACTTACCCGGACGTTCGCCGCCGATTTATTTCCAGGCCGTGTATGCATTGCGCCACTCCTTCCTGTACAATCGTTTGCCCGACGAAGGCCACGTATATCCGCGACGATGGAATCGTCGCCATCGACTATAATCGTTGCATAGGATGCCGATACTGCATGTCGGCCTGCCCTTATGGCGTAAGGGCATTCGATTATGGCCACAACTACCATGACAGCGCAACGCCATACGAGTCTCAGC
>JACWAG010000101.1 GCA_014874425.1 Syntrophaceae bacterium
GAACTAAAAGTTTCTCGCCGTGCCCAATCTTGCGAAAACAGTTCAACTCATTGATCCCAAACGGGATAAGTATCTTCTTTTCTTTGTCGTCCCGCATAGCCAGATAAAAGTTTACCAAGTGCATGAAAGCTTCGAAAAGATATGGTGAAAATTGATATCGCGTCTTCAATGATTTACTGAAGTCTTCCGGCTGTTTGTAAATAAACTCACCTCTGATGCATTCGGGCCCTGTGCCATCAAGCCGCTCCATTACACGGTATCGTCCTTTAAGGTCTGAACGGTCGGAATACCAGTTGGTTACCTCGGAATGTTCCATAGGCCTAGTGTCAAGTTCCTTTTCCAGGACAGGAAAACCATCGAAAGACTTGTCCGGCTTCATCATTTTTCCACTAAGAACTACCTGTGCCTTGAAATTCGGATGGTTTCTTTCCAGCATTTTTCCAGATTCATCCTTCTCAACAAACATCATCGCATCACACAAAACGTTTCCATCATCTTCTGAAACCTTCCTGACCTGTATGTTGTTCTTAACAAGTTTATGCGCAGGACACTCGATCATGTCAAAAAATCTGGCTTCTCTAATACCGGTAGGGGTAAAGTAAGGGAACAGGACTTTTGCCCCTTCCATAAACGCCTCAAGCGCCATAATCGCCGACACTATCGGATGCTTGAGAAACTTGAAGGGCTTATGGTCAACAATCCACAAATCCTTTTCCTGATCAAATGTCCTCTCGGCCTCAAGAGAACTCTGATCCATGTTCAGGTCTGTAACCCGGTCTATCATCGGGAACAGGGACTTCTTGTATTGCGCCGTACCAGCGCTGAAAATGCTCTGGTCATGAATAGGGGCGGTTGTGTCAAGTGGAGCTCCACTCAACGATGGAAGGCTTTTCATAAACAATGTCCATACGTCACCTTTGGGAGCGTTGAACAATTCTCGCAAAAACATTCCTGATAGTTCATCAAGAGTAATATACGAAGCATTCATACGGCGCATCAATTCACGAACTTCCGAATTCTCAGCCATTCCTGCTCCCTCAATCGGGGGCAACATGAGCGCTTTGAAATTGATACGGGGATAGAAAGATTTTATGCTTCTCAACAATCCTGACATCAATCTGTTGCCCGCAGCGTAATTAACCTGTCCTGGATTGCCCTGAATAGCCGCGGCTGAGGATAGACCCACAAAAAATCGAAGGACTGCTTTATCCAAAGCTTTAAAGAGATTTAACGCCCCGAGAAATTTTACGTCTACGACCGCTGCGAAATCGCTGGGGGACATTCGTTTGATAAAGTTGTCCCTTAGCAGCCCTGCTCCGTGGATTACACCTGTTATTTTTCCATACAGGCCGGCAATCTCATTAATCACCGACTGGACAGCTTTTGCATCAGTTATGTCCAACTGATAATAGTGGGCGTCTATTCCTTCGGACCTTAGTTCCTCCAGTCTTTTTCTGGTCAGCGCTGTCCTGTCATTCTCGCTGATCGATCCTGATTGCGAATCAATAGGAGTTCTCCCTACAAAGACCAACTTCGGATGGAACGGGGCCAAAGAGCGACCCAATTCAGCGGAGACCCCCGAAAGACCTCCCGAAACAAGGATTACGTCATCTTTTCCAAGTTGCAATCCAGTATCACCAATCAGGATTGCCGATGATTTGCCCTGAAGTGTGTAGAGTTCGTTGTCCCGACAAATCAGTTGAATTGGCTTCTTACTCCTATCCATTGCGCTTCTGAGAGCCATTCTGAGATCAGTGTTTGGATCACGAAACATTGTCCTGAATTGAACCGATCCGAACTCAAGCCCAGCGCTAAGAAACAAGCCTGTAACGCCTTCCAGAAAAGCCCCTGGCGATTCAGTCCCCACCTGAAGGCATACGGCCATTTTCTTGGAAGGTTTGTCTATAAATTCTCGAAAGATTTTGAAGAATCCGGTCAGAAAACCAGACAGGGCCTCCGTATCCGAATATCGTGTTTCGAAAACCTCGTCTATAATAAGAACCAGTCCCGCTAGCGACTCCAGATTCCGAATTGATTCCTTTATCTCCGCCAAGCCCGTGTCGGACATTAGATCCACTAGAGTTTCTTCGTCCTCTGAATGTTCCGGTTTGTAAAAAAAGTGATCAATATGGACCCCATAGTCCCTTCGGAAAATATCGCCAGCTTGTCTGCACAACTCTTCAGAAGAGGATGGGCCTAAGATTATTATCGAATCCAACGGACTAAGTTCCAAAGGCTGAAGAGAGTCGTTGGAAATCGGGACCTCGGCAAACGTCAACCTTTTCAGGGAATCTTCTTGAGTGATCTCTAGTCCTGAGACTTTGCCCTGATCTTTTTGGGCTACATCGGGTTTCTTTGAAGGCGCCTTTTTGGAGAGCACAGAATCGAGACGTTCCGCCAAATCTTTGATCGTTCTGACATCCATGAAGTCTTCCAGCTCAATTTTAATGTTGAAGTGACTTTCCACAGCGTCCATGATGACCGGTAGTCTACTTGACCTTATCGCCAGATCTTCTCTCAAATCCATGTGGGGTTCTATTTCATCCCGTTCGTACCCGGTTACCTCCATTATGATAAAGATTATAGCCTCTGTAGTGTCCATCTTCTTGGGCTCTTTCGCCAGGCTTGGAATGATGGACGCAGGGGTATTCGGCCGGACCGGCTTGAGGGACTCGGGTTCATTGTAAGTCATGTTAACGGGCGCCATGTTCGGAACTGATCCAAAAAGGTCACTCAGCATTTTGTTCAGGTCAGTCTCGCTAAATTTAGGATCCTTTTTGTTTTGAATCTGCCTCAAGATTCCTGGTTTGATAAACTTGCCGAATGTTTCGATTACAAACGCGTTAATTTCATCCCGAACAATTTCACGGAAACCGTCTTCTTTTGATGTTGGGATATAGGATCCGGATGATGTGGCGATTTGACGTTGTGCGGAAGCAGTAACGGTTGCGGTTCGCGCTGTTGGAGTCTCTCCAATTTCCCGAATATTTTTAACTTCCAGCGCCCCATTAGCATAAAGTTGGGCCAAAGCCGTCTTGTACATTAATGACTCAGCCGATGGAAGACAGGTTTGTATGCATGAGGATTCCTCAATCGTATCCTGGATAAGATTTGAAAGAATCTCTCGAGGCCCCACTTCCACAAATAGCCTTACCCCATAATCATTCCAAAGAGTCTGAACGTTTTGCAGCCAATGGACCGGTGACTCAAGATGGGCCATGACTATTCGCTTAATTTCCTCGGTGTCATCGGGAAACGGGCCCATAGTGGTGTTGGAAATCACAGGAAGTTTGGGTGGATGAAACTCGATCCCATCCACAAATTCCTTCAGTTCGTCGTGGATACACCGCATGATTGGAGAATGGAACGCCATGCTGACTCGGAGCACTGTGCTTCTATAGCCCATCTCCTTAAGTTTTAAAGCTATGGATTTCGACTCCTCTGTGCCTCCTCCAATTACAATCTGCTTAGGAGAGTTAAGATTGGTTATAAATACGTTCTCAGACTGTGAGAGTATCTTGTTGATAAGGTCCAAAGGCGCGTCACATGCGACCATTACCCCTGGATCGGCATTCATTTTACATGCTTTGTCCATACAAATAGCGCGTTTGTTTACAATACTAAAACCGTCTTCAAATGAATAAACCCCGGCCAGACACAAAGCGGTTAGCTCCCCCAGGCTATGGCCAGCAAGCGCGGCTGGTCGCACACCCAAAGAAATCAAGTATTGAACCATCGCGAACTCAAGTGTGAATAAAGCCGGTTGTTGCCATCTCGTCTTTTGGAGATCTTCCTCTTTGTCGAAAAAAAGAAGTTTGAGTATATCGAACTCCGCTACCTCTGCAGCTCTGTTCATCCATTGTCTAATCACAGGGAAGTTGTTGTAAAGCTCATGTCCCATTCCAGCATAGTGTGATCCCTGCCCTGGAAATACAAAAGCTAGATTTGGAGATGGACGATCCATCAAGCCAATGTGAATTCCCTGCCTTCCCAGCGCTTTTAAGCGTTTTCCACCTATAGGGCTTTCGCTCGATCCAAAATCTTCTTTTTGAACCATTTGTAACGCTGCTACTTCCGATTGAGATACGACAGCGATCCTGCATCTTTTTTCGGATATGTCGCCTCTAAAGAAATAAATCCCTTCCGGAGGGCTGGCGGTTTTTGGGGTAGCTTTTGAAAACCTTGGTTCTTCAGGAGGTGGAGCAAAGATTAAGTCACTGTCAGCAAGAGATTCTTCGATCTGCACCACGTAATTCGATCCGCCGAAACCAAACGCGTTGACTTGCAATCTGCGGGGATCACCGTTACGTGAATGCCAGTCAGCGGGCTGGGCGAAGACGCGGAACCCTGCGGCTTCAAGGCCGATTTCAGGGTCAGGTTTTGAGTAATTTAGAGTGGGAGGATAAACGCCTTCCCGCATGGCCATTACCCCACGTATAAGGCTGTTTAGCCCTGACGCTCCCAGCGTATGGCCTATCTGTGATTTGAATGAGGACAGCGCAGGCGCTTTACCGCCATTGAATACGGTCTTCAGACCCTGGACCTCCTCCATGTCCCCCTGTTTTGTACTGGTAGCGTGACATTCGACACAATCGACCGATTCGGGGCCATAAGACGAATCCCTAAAAGAAGCTTTTATAGCAATTTCCTGAGTAGTCCTGGATGATTCCACCATACCTAGGTTGTTGTTGCTGGCGCCCATTGAAGTAATAAAGGCGAGAATATTGGCGCCACGTTTCCTTGCTATTGATTCCCGCTCAATAATTATCATTGCGCCCCCCTCTCCAAGGACCATTCCGTCGCGATCAGCGTCAAAAGGTCGGCTAGCTTCCATAGGAACGTGGTTCATTCCCGAAAGACCAGCGAGGGCCCCAAGGGCGGAAAACTCCAGAAAGTGCATGGGGGTGAGAAGTTCTTCACCGCCTCCCACAACTGCGGCGTCTATGATTCCGTTTCTAATCATTTGATAGGCGCTATAAAGAGCGACAAGTGACGTCGCGCAAGCGGCCGATACAGAAAAACTTGGCCCCATGAACCCGTACTTGTTACAGATAAACCCTCCTGCCGAACAGTTTAGGCGGCCTAAAAGGGTCGTATCATCAACTCCTAATCTCTTTTTCTTAATCTCCTCGGTAATAGCCAGTTCTTGATTAGGATTGAGGTTTAAGACCATTTTGATATCGGACAATATTTTTCCAGAGCAACCCCGAATAATCATCTCTTCGAGTGTTGAGGCCGCTTCACCAGAATTTTGCGAGATCAAAACGGCGATCCTTTCCCTCGGAATATCTGATTCAAGGATATTGGATTCAAGGATTGCGTTTTGCGCAAGCCACATCGTGATTTTTGTGGCTTCAGCCATTGTTCGAAAATCTTGAGGAGGGATTCCCAATTCTTTCCGAGACACTTCGAGTTCCTGAAAAGCCCCAAATCGGCAATATGTCTTCTCAGGCGCCCTAGGGCGGGGATTGAAGAAAGTCTCGTGGTCCCATTTTTCGATCGGAACTGGAATAATTCCGCTTTTTAGGGCCAGGCTCGCCCGGATTATTTGGTCGGGGCTATTACCAAGAGAATTCACAACGCTCATGCCGGTAATGGCGATTCTTTCAAAAGCGTCTGACCGTGAAATAGACCTGTTTCCGTGCCCGGATCCGCCGCTTGCGTTAGATCGTAAATTTGGGGAAGTTTCAGAAAATCTGGAAGCTGAACCGGGAAAATTCACCAAGACTGGATACTTGTCGTTCGGACCACCAAAAGCTAGTCTTTCGTGGATTTGTCCCAAAGAAACCTGTTCGCCAATATCGCCGGCGCAGGCCCCACTCATAAATTGGCCCTGCTCTATGATTGTAGATTCATCCAGCGCACGACCATTTGGTTTGTCCATGCCTTTGGCCGCTACAAAGAGGCTGCCGGCGCTCAAGGTTTCTATTGACCTGCGAAAAGAGGCTTCATCTTCCGAACCCGCGGCGAAATCCCGTTCAAGGGAACAAATAGCGTCAATCTTTGAAGTTTTTAGGGACCTTACCCTCAGGCCTGCGCTTGCGCCTGTTACAACTGTATCCCCTGGTTTTGCCCCAAGAATTTGTTCTTGGTATACATGGTTCAACGCCCCGGTTTCGACGATTTCTCTTGAAGCAAGATAGATCGTCCCCATTTGTAGGCCGTCAGCGCCCAATATTGAAGCTATGACGGCAGTTAAGCGGTTGAAAAAACCACCAGCCATTATTAGACGGCGGTTTTCAAACAAGGATGGTTTTCGATCTTTCAAATCCAGAGCCATCTGGATTAGGGTTATCGAACTATGCGTCCCAACATGTCCTCCAGACTCTTGGCCTTCCAGCACTACAAATTTGACTCCATTTTCCAAAGCCAATCGGAGGAGTTCATCGTTAGGAGCAATATATATCGTTTCTATTCCATCAGACATTAAAGCGCTAGCGTGAGACGGTTCACCAGCCGCTATGACAGCGAATCGAGGTTTCTTCGATTTTACCCACTCCAACTGTTCGTCACGATAGGGATTTTCCTGCAACGTTATAATGTTTACTGCATAAGGTCGGTTACGCATCAACTCGTCCAAAGTGGCAAATTTTTGGGTAAGCGTCCCGGAATCCATCAATCCAAGGGCCAATGTCGGCAAAGCCCCGGCTTCCGAAACCTTCAGGGCAAATTCTGGGGAATCTGTGATCCACGACATGGCGCCTTGAATGAATGAATAAGTTGTCCCCATCTCCTTTGCTGCAGGCCCTTCAGCGAACAAAGAACACCTGTCGGAGGCGGAATCGATCACTTTTTTAGTGTCATTGATAAATTTTCGGATCGCGGCTTCGGTGGAATCACCATATCGTCGAACAAAAGACGACGAGAACGCCGCCTCGATACCTAATGGTATTAGTTCATCTTTTCCAAAGTTACTTTTAAGAGGATTGATTGATTTTTCCAGGATGTGTTTTGCGAAAAATACCCTTTGTTCATCACGAACCTCGTCACCACAAAGAGAACCTGAGAAACCTCTTAAATCCTTTACGGAAAGTGAGTTGCCTTTGTTAAAAACACGGACATGGACCCCAAGGGCGCTTCCAGTCAGTTCCGTGTGGTCAGGTCTAATGTTCCCGATTCGTTTTCGCTTTTCTTCCCCTATGTCTGTAAGGTCCGTCAACCAATGGAGACTTTCAAATACTATTCCTTCTGCGCCGCAGCAAAGAAAAGCCGCGGCCGCTTCCGGGAAAGCGATGCCTCCCCAGATATAAATATCTTTTTCGGTCTGGGATTTTTGCAACATGGAAGTGACAGAAGAAAATAATGTAAGGATTGTTTCCGAACCCACAAATCCCGCAGCTTCATTTCCTTTAATGCCCAGTTTCTTTATTCGTGGGTGGTTGTTGATGATTTTGTGTATAACATCCACATCACTAAGAACAGGGACTATTTCGAGGTCTGAGGATAGTTCCCCGATTCGATCCAAGATAGCGTCAATGTTTTCCAGGACACATGTAGGCGCAAGTTCAACCCACACTCTTTGAACATCAATTTCCTTGAGGGTTGCTGTTAGGTTGGGGTCCGACAACCAATTGGGCGAGACTTTGAGATCAACTGTATTATTTGAAGCATCGGCCACCAGTAGGCCAGCCTGGTAGGCGGAAGGGTTTTCAGAACCTAGGTCGAAAACGACGCGGACCCCGAGGTTTTTAGCAGTATTTACTAGAGAAGAAGAAACATTGTTCGTTGGAAACAAAAAAGTTAACGAAACGGGATCGTATGTGTGAGACATCTAACACCTTTGGTTGAATAAATTGGTTTAAACTTATAGTATACCTCATTAGTGGTATGATGTAATCAACAAATTCCGGTTAAAGTCAATATCAGACCTGTTGGATTGCCTTATTCGGCTAGTAATTATGGCCCCTTAAGTTGTTATACAAAAAACCGACTGAGTGAAGACATAGCATGGACCTCAGGTTTTAGTTTGTAATATGCTCCCGTGATGGTCTATACTATTATGTTTGATTGGAACTTTTTCAGGGTGGAGCTTTAAAGCCTGCGGAGGATATATGTCCAATTCCATGAATGTTCTTCTCACAGGAGGAACAGGGTTCCTTGGAGAATATTTACTGGTTGAGCTTTTGGATCGTGGTCACAGAGTATGGGCCCATTATAGAAGCGAATCGCGTAAGCTCGATACAATACGATTCCTAAGCAGTTTAGGGCTACCAAGAAGCGCGGAGTCCCTGAGGTGGTTCAAAGGTGGCATTCTCGAAGCCGACGATCAGTGGGAACAGTGGTGCAAGGACTACCCGGGTATAAATGAAGTTGACACGTTGTTACACAGCGCGGCTTCTACCAGACTACATATGGATGAACACGGTGAACCCCTAAGGACAAACCTGGGATCTACAATAACCCTAAGAAAATTGATCGACCGCAACCCATTGAAAGTTCATGTTATAAGCACGGCCTACGTTTGTGGCTTGATACAGGGTAAAGTGGTAAGGGAAGTCAACCATCCAAGGGGCGATTTCGTAAATGTTTACGAAGAAAGCAAATGGGAAGCGGAACAAGTATGGATGGACAAAGCCACTATTTTAAGGCCCTCAATTATAGTCGGTCACTCTGAAACCGGACGATGCACTTCCTTTTCGGGCTATTACATTCTTTTTCAGGCAGCGCATCTTTTGGACAGATTAATGGGAGACGCCGAGGGACTTGACCGTCTGAACCTCAACATTGATATCCCGGCCAACCCTGATGGCGTGACAAATGTGGCTCCTGTGGATTACGTTGCGAAAGCGGCTATTCGCATCATGGAAAAACCAGAGCATCACAACAGAATTTTTCACCTTACACACCCTGCCCCCCCCACTCACGAATGGACCCTTTCTCAAGTATGCAAAAGATTTAGGGTTGGGGGATTGAAGTTCGCTGGGGCCGGATCCCCGTTTACTCAGCCTAGAAACAGGATCGAACGCATGGTCTGGCGGCAAATGCAGACTATTTTGTTGCACTTCGCGAATAACCCGGTTTTTGATCGCTCCAACACTGACAGCGCTATCGGTGATTTACCGGTCCCCGCCATAACTTCATCTTATGTTGACAAAATTATTGATTACGGCATTGCAAAAGACTGGGGTCAATCAGGCAGGTGATATTTATTACAGTTTCCTGATCAGGCGTCATTGTAAATTACAATTTTGTTAAAATCGCCTAGGAGCGTCCTTTGGCGCACTCATATTTCCATATCAACCCGAAAGGGAAAACGGCAAAAAACGCTCCTACTTTCAATCTAAAGGGTTAGTCCAAAGTCGTTGGAGCGGTGGTCTCATTTAATTAAATTGAGTCTGACGGGCGCATTGAGAATCGCGTAAGACCCGTTCTCAGATTCTTTTCGCTCGGCTATGCCCACCTTGTCCTCAATTATCGCCGCGACTTTTTTTGCGTCATCGGACAGCATTCGCACACAACCATGTGATTGATTTCGGCCAATACTTCGCGGCGCGTTAGTTCCATGGAACCTGTATCCATAGTCTTCCAGTTTAACTTGTGCTTCTATACGATCCTCAGATGTTACGTCCTTTTTCCTGGATGTCGCTGTCCTTTTCTTCAATAGCGGAGCCATAGTGCCACCGTAAACCCTTTTACTAGGCGAATCACCAGCGGCCCACGCCCTGTTTGCCGGTGGAATCCACCATGGGTTCTGGTCATAAATGTGAGTCACATAATATACGCCCACAGGCGTCGGAAATTCCGGGGCTCCAAGACCAATTTTACACTCATAGAGCACATCGGGCTCCGGAAGCCTTGTGTGCGCCATCAATTTAAAGATATGCGTTGAATGACTTACCTGTATCTCGAGCCTCTGGTTGGGGGTTTCTTCATAAGATTCACCAGAAGTTTTGGGTATACTGCCGAGTCTTTTGAGGAAATCTCCCGGAACCGCCATTTTTTCGTTCTTTTTAAGATCGAGCCAGGAACCCGATGGGCCTGTTTTGTATGGATTGTCTTTCTGGTCTTCTAATTGAGTTCTTGGATCTCCAGGAATCCTGATATCAAAAATAGATTTGACCGACGAAAGAGACGCCGACTTGCTATTTGCGGATGACAACGAATATCCGCTATCCGCGATTTTGGTGAAACCGGAATCGGGTTTCTCTTTTTCCTTGGACCGGCGCTTGTGCCGTGTACCCGATGATGGTTGTCCTGAATTAAATTTTGCATGGGGCTGCTCGTAACTTCTCGCATGCAAAACAGGTCTTTGCGGCGTTAAGTTTGAATCTGAAAGCACTGAATCGACCACAGAGACACTTTCAGAACCCTGGGAACCTGCTATAGCCGACGTGAACAAACCAACACTCAAACTTAGAATCAGGGCTATTAATCTGATCATAAGAATCTCTCAAAAAATCCTGTAGTGATGAGGCAAATTGTTCACATTATTAACATTTATTTTGAGATAAATCAATAATAATCCAGAATCAATCACTAAAGATCCGCTAGCAAATCGATTTTTTGATTGCTCCTTTACTGATCATAGTTTCATACAGATGAACAGGACAACATGCTATATATAGCCGGACTGACCAATATAATATCATTATATCGTGACTTTATGTCATATTTGTATGATACCTGACATTGTCACTATCGACACATATATGAAAATCTTGACAGTCCCGCAAAGTCAGATTAGGATTATGTTTAGATCATGTTCAAAGAAACTGCTCGACAAATTGATTCTTGCTCATTATGTCTGGGCTTTTCTTAGTTCCTGTCAAGAATCGGGTCCGGCTTGCAATGAGTCAGAGCCCTGGAAACTAACGAAAGGTGAAGAGACCGTGAAAGAGCTATTATCAGGAAATGAAGCAATAGCACGTGGGGCTTATGAATATGGCGTTCGACTAGCCTCAGCGTATCCGGGAACACCTAGCACGGAAATTCTCGAATACATCGGAGAAAGATACCCCGAAATTGTCGCAGGGTGGGCTCCAAATGAGAAGGTAGCTGTCGAAGTTGCGGCCGGGGCCTCATATGGTGGATCGAGAGCCTTGGCGGCCATGAAACATGTCGGGCTCAACGTAGCGGCCGATCCATTCATGACGCTTTCTTACACAGGTGTTAATGGTGGGTTCGTAATAGTCGTCTGCGATGACCCTGCCATGCATTCTTCCCAAAATGAACAGGACACAAGGAACTACGCAAAATTCGGTAAAGTCCCATGTCTTGAACCCTCTGATAGTCAGGAAGCTAAAGATTTCATTGGAGAATCTCTCAGAATAAGCGAAGATTTTGATACTCCTGTAATATTCAGAAGCTCGACACGAATATCACACTCCATGTCACTCGTGGAACTCGGCGAAAGGAAGGAAGGCCCGAGGGAACTTGGCCTCAAAAAGGACGCTGTCAAATATGTGATGCTTCCCGCCATGGCTAGGAGAAAACACCCGATAGTTGAAGAAAGGCTCAAAAATCTTGCTACGTTCGCCGAAACTTTCCCATTTAACAGGGTCATCATGGGAGATGATTCCATGGGCATCATTACATCGGGAGTCGCATTTCAGTATGCCCGTGAAGCCATGCCTAACGCGTCCTTTCTGAAATTGGGGATGGTGTGGCCTCTTCCTGAAAAGATGGTCCGGGACTTTGCATCAAGAGTTAAACGTTTGATCGTCATAGAAGAATTGGATCCATTTCTTGAAGAAGCTGTTCGTCTCATGGGGATAAAAGTTGAGGGAAAAAACCTCACTGGTTTATGTGGAGAGCTTTCTCCGGAACAGGTAGAAATCATCCTTACCGGAAAGTCCTCAGCCAAGAGTATCGGTGGGATTGACCTCGAACTGCCTATGAGACCACCGAACATGTGCCCGGGTTGCCCTCATCGGGCTACATTCACTGCTTTAAAAAAGAACAAGGTCTATGTTGCCGGTGACATTGGTTGCTACACATTGGGGGCGCTGCCGCCTTTAGGGATGTTGGACAACTGTCTATGTATGGGGGCCGGCATAGGGATTTCATCGGGGCTTGTTAGATCTCTTGGAGAATCGGCGAAAGGAAAAGCGGTCGCGGTCATCGGAGACTCTACATTTTTCCATTCGGGAATGACTCCTTTGTTGGAACTCGCTTATAACGGTGGCCATGCGACGGTTGTAATAGTAGACAATAGAATTACCGCAATGACAGGGGCGCAGCACCATCCTGGAACAGGATTTACCCTACGGGAAGAACCCACAATCGCAGTTGATATGGAAAAACTCTGCGCTTCTTTTGGCTTGAGACGCGTAAAGACGGTCAATCCTTACAAAATCAGGGAACTCGAAAAGGTGATTAAAGAAGAACTTGAGGCCCCCGAACCGTCGGTGATAATTTCCCGAGCCCCTTGCGCGCTATTGAAGTCCGGCCGAATATTACCTGACAAACCGCTACGAATAAAGAAAGACGTTTGCACTGGTTGCAAAACGTGTATCAATACCGGTTGTCCTGCCCTGGAGTTTGTCAAAATCGATGTCCCGGAACCCGGTAAAAAACGCAAAGGCTACAGTAGAATAAACGCCACATTGTGCGTTGGATGTGGCACGTGTTTTGAGGTTTGCAAATTTGATGCTATCGAGGAGGCGTCATGATCCAGGACCGCGTTTACAATGTATTGATCGTTGGCGTGGGTGGACAAGGGATAATTTTAGCAAGTGACGTGCTTGGGCGTGTAGCTGCAAGGCACGGATATGATGTCAAAAAGAACGAAATACACGGGATGGCTCAAAGAGGAGGCTCGGTATCCAGCCACGTTCGGTTCGGAAAAATTGTCAGCTCACCGATAATAAAAATGGGTGAAGCTGATGTGCTACTTTCATTTGAGCAGATCGAGACTCTGAGATACTTCCCCTTTCTTTCCGAAAATGGACAGGTGATTGTAAATAATCAGAAGATATTGCCTCCCGCTGTTTTTACTGGCCAACAGGAGTACCCCCCGGACGTCCTCGAACGAATCATGCAGAAGGCCCCGAAAACAATAGTGGTTGACGGTCCGTCCGTCGCAAAGAACATTGGAAATCCCAAAGTCTTGAACGTAATTTTCCTCGGAGTGTTAAGCAAATTTCTGGATATTCCCTCGGAAATCTATGAACAGACTTTGAGGGAGACGCTAAAACCCAAATTGGTCGATATCAATATTCGGGCCTTTAATGAAGGCAGATCGATGGGGCCGGCGTAATTTCTAACCAAGTTATATCCAGTCATTCCCCCAAGTGGGCTAAGGTAGAGGCTCACTTCCCTAAACCTCCCGCGGTTACCAAGGACTGCGGGGGGCCCCTCCAGCCCAGTAATGTCTTTGACTTAGTTCTTCTAATCTTATAATACTCAAGCGTAAAATCTGTAAAATTTGGAGGCCAAATGAACGACCAAACATGGAATGTACAGAAAATTAGACAGGAGATCTACGATGCGCGGACCAAACTGTTTGTAGTCGCTAAAGTATTGGAAGCCGGGAGCGTAAAAATAGGAGAACAGCAAGAATGGGCTTTGGTGGTAAGACCGCTGCTAAAAGATATCCTAACTTATGTGGATAAGATTCAGGGATTTCTTGAAGAAAAGCCTTCGTAAATCAATGTCGAAAACTTTTGGAATTGATTGAATTTTTTGAAGCGGCCCACTCGATTATTGAGGGTGATCAATCAATCCTCATCCAAGATTTGACGAATTTTGTCCAAAAGTTGCTTTGCATTAAAGGGTTTTTGTACGAATGCCTTTGCCCCCGCCGCCAACATGGAATTAGCCTGTTTGTCCATGGGAAAGCCACTAACCAAAAGTACATTCGCTTTGGTGTTGATCTCTAAAATTTCCGTTAGAAATTGCTTGCCACCCATTTCCGGCATTATTAGATCCAAAATCACCAGGGATATTCTCTCTTTTCCTCTTTGATATATCTCCAAAGCCTCTTTTCCATTAGTTGCAGTGAGGACTTTGTAGCCAACGCTATTTAGAATTTCGGTGCCCCAACCTCTTACAGAGGTATCGTCATCAACCAGGAGAATTGTCTCGGATCCACCGCGTAAAAGCGTCTCTTCAGCTTTGGTTTGTGGTTCTCTTTCAAATGAAATTGCAGGAAAAAAGATTTTAAATGTAGTCCCATGTTCGGGTTCACTGTAACAAATTATGTAACCATCATGTAGCTTAACGATTCCATAAATCGTAGCAAGCCCCAAACCGGTTCCCTTTCCTACTTCCTTGGTAGTGAAAAATGGTTCAAAGATGTGCAGTTGTGTTTCCTGATCCATGCCAGAACCTGTGTCTGAAATGTTGAGGGATACGTAGCGTCCGGGTTTGGCTCCAAGATGTCTTCGGCAAAATTCCTGATCCAACTCGACGTTTGCAGTCACGACAGACAATGTCCCGCCGTCCGACATGGCGTCTCGGGCGTTCACAGCAAGGTTCATTATAATCTGCCCTATCTGGGAAGGATCGGCTCGAATTGATTCCAAGTCGGCGCCTAGGTGTAAGTCAATTCTGATATTTTTGGGTATAGTTCGAGATAGAAGGCCCTCGATTTCAATTACCTGTTGGTTCAAGTTTACCGGACGGAGATTAGGCTCAATTTTTCTACTGAAGGTGAGTAAGCGCTGAACAAGATCAACTCCGCGTTTGCCAGCCTCATGTATATGCAGTAATTGGCTATAATCAGTTTCATTTCCCTTTTTTATTTGGAGCATGAGTTCGGAATACCCCAATACTACCTGGAGTAGATTGTTGAAATCATGGGCAATGCCCCCTGTAAGGGTCCCAATCGCTTCCATTTTTTGTGCCCAGAAAAGCTGCTTTCGAAGCTCGATTTCTAGAGTTTTGTCTCGCCCTATGGACACAAAATTGACTAGTTTGCCTAAAGAATCCCGAACTGGTGATATTACACAGTCTTCCTGATAAAGTGTTCCATCTTTTCTCCTGTTTACAAATGCACCTCTCCAAACGTCTCCACGTGCGATGACATCCCAAAGATCCCTATAGAATTTCTGGTCATGCGTACCACTACTCAAGAACCCAGGTGTTCTCCCGATCGCTTCGTCTCGTGTGTACCCTGTTATGCTCTCGAAGGCTGGGTTTACGTATTCTATATTTCCGTGAGTATCCGTCACAATTATGCTTTCAGCCGATTGTTCTACAGCGGCGGCCAGCCGCCTCTGTACGTTCTCGGATCGCCTTTGTTTCGTAATATCTCTTACCCAAACTTGTAGCCCAGGCTGACCTTTCACTGTCACTTCACGAGCGCTAATTTCTGCGTGGAACGATGTCCCGTCTTTTCGCAGTAGCCTAGCCTCGTATCTATTAGGAACTTGTTCCTTTCTCATTTTTGCTAAGAACCGCCTGGGAATAATTTCTCGGTCGTCTCGATGGTAAACCGTCCAGTGGTCCATACCTACTAACTCACCTTTGGAATAACCCAACATCTCGTAAAGCCGAGAATTGGCGAATTCAATCTTCGGCCCTTTTTGAAGGAATACTCCATCAAAACTGTTTTCTACTAGAGATTGATAGAGTTCCTCGCTTTTCTTAAGCTCATATTCCATTAGTATTTGCTTGGTAACGTCAGCAAGGAAAACCACGCTGGCCGGCTCGCCACCCCATGAAATTAGCCTTGAATCGATATCAAACCATCTTTCTGTCCCATCTTTTACAATCACCCTGAATGAATAACGGCTCTCGAATTTCTCGCCTTTGAGTCTCCGATAATGGCGCTGAAGCACCAAGTCCCTGTCATCTGGATGAAATAAATCGGTGAAAGGTCTATCAAGCAATTCGACCACTTCAAAACCGACCATTTCACATAGGCTTGGGTTAACGAAACGAATCTTTCCATCCTGAGCGACGAGAATTCCCTCATATGCTCCATCCACAACAGCGCGATATTTTCCCTCTGATTCTCTCAGCGCATCTTCTGCTCGCTTGCGATGGGTGATGTCATGAATTATGGAAAACAATAATGTTCGCCCCTGAACGCCTATGGGTGACGAATGCACTTCTACTATTCGAGTTTCGCCACTGGCCAGTCTGTGCGGGAAGACAAAATGGTTTCGCTCTTCCTGCTTGGCACGACGCCTTTCGGCCAAAACCTCTTCTGGAGGCAAATAATTAATTTCCTGGATCCTCATTTTCCTGAGGGTATCACGGGAGTATCCGTAGTATTTAGCTGCTGCCGCGTTGGCATCGATAATAGCCCCTGAGTCGGGTTCAATCAGCAGCATGACGGCATCGTGTCGTTCAAATAGAGTGCGGAAGCACTGTTCATCCTCACGCAACTCATCTTTCACCTGATTGCGTTCCGGAATGACCAGTTGAGTAGCCCTAAAAGCTTTATATTCAGCCATTTTAAGGCGCATTTCTTTCAATTCGTCAATTAGCTGTTTCTTGGTTTTGCCTTGGTCTTGCATGATGGGATCTCCCGCTGAAGAAAGGCAGTCGGTTCAGAATGAAAATGAAAATTTATTTCATCTGTATCAAATCTCAGTAGAAAAATGTATGTAAAATTATAATTGAGGTAGAATTAGTCGTTTCCAGATAGTTCCCTTAAAGTTCCCAGCGTACGGCATTCCCGCACCGGGATCATCAGGGATGCTCCCCCACCAGCTTCCACAAGACCCACAAACGCTATCAGAGGGGTTCAGAGAGCTTCGATTCTTTCCTGTCCCGGTATGAAGCGTGTTCGATCAAGGAACTCCTGCACGATTTACTCCTCTCCGAAGCCCTTGTGGTATATGGTCCAGTGCCTAAAAAGGAGCCGTTACGCCCTCAGGAAGGGGCACATCAAACGCCTGTGTTATTTCACCTACCATTTGATAGAATCCGCACAAAGTTACAACTTCTAAGAAACCTTGAACTCCATAGATTTTTATCATTTCATTCTGAATTTTTTCCGGGACGGACTTATATTCCAGCACGACGTCAATTGTGTCGAGGATCACAGAATACGGATGAGGAATCGCGTCACGATTAACCTTTAAAATGGCGTCTATCAGAGCGTCACTCAGTCCCGCGGCACAGGCGGACTTCTGATGATCTACCCACTCAAAAACTACTCCAATTTTCCTGGCAATAGACAAGACAATAAATTGATAGGCGTCTCTAGGCAGCTTTCCCTCAAACTTAAGGTAGTATCCTAACCTCTCAATAAGTTGAGCCAACTCAGGGTGATTCATCAATGGAATGTATAAACCTCTCACGTTAGTCCCTTGGACCGATCGTCTCGCCAGGATGTCATCGTAAATCTTCTTGGCTTCATCTGTGAGCTTCCCTCTCAAATCAGGCAAAGTCGACATTACTTATCTCCCTTATTCGTGGTAACTCCAAGACTTGATGGATTCTGTGAATGGCTCCACCGGCGTGCCAAATCGTTTGTCAGCTTTTACATCGACCAGAAAAGCCACATTTGATTCGAGAGCCTGTTCAAAAGCTGGAGCCAATTCCTCCGGCTTGCGAACTGTCAGGCTTTCCAGCCCTAGCGCTCTGGCCACTCCGGCCCAGTCATGATCTGGAAGTGATGTCAGTTTAGAGGGCCCTGCGCCCATTTTCGAAGCTCTAAGCCAAACATTTCCAAAAGCCGCATTGTTTATGACAACATATATTACAGGAACATTAAATCTTGCCGCAGTCTGTATTTCCAGACCGTGCATCAGCATACAAGCGTCACCGGTGATCACAACACATGGTCTGTCAGGTCTGGCCACCTTTACTCCTATTCCGGCTGGAATAGCCCATCCCATTGGGCCTAGATTCGTTGCCGAGATATAAGTTCTTGGCTCATAGCTCACCCAATACTGCCCTGCAAAGGCCCGATGAGCCCCACTGTCCACTAGAGCAACAGTTTCTCTCGGCATGACTTTTCTTAGTTCTGCCACAGTGCGTGCAGGGTGTATGGGGATTGAGTCACTCGAACAATTCTCAGCGTCATAAAGGCGAGGGAGATCCCGTATACTGTTGATCCATTCATCGCGAACATTTTTTCCACTCTCAAGATGATACAGTAGTTGATTCTGCTCGGACATCGTTTTCTCCAGAAAAGCAGAAACATCTCCTATGACAGTGATCCCTCCTCCGTAAACTGCGCTTATGGATTCCGGAGCGAGATCGACCTGAAACAGGCCACGCTGCGGAACGAGCCTGGAGTTCCAATGCATCGTGTCCCGTTCGTTAAGACTTGATCCCAAAACCATCAGAAATTCCAGATCCTTGGATAGAATAGCCGTGGAGGCGTGTCTGGTCCCTGCGTAACCGAACACTCCCAGAGACAGTTGGTGATCTTCAGGGAAAACACCTTTGGCTTTGAGAGTTGTCGCGACTGGAATCCGAAAAGTCTCGGCAAATTTTAGCAATGCTTTTGAACCATCGAAACTCTCGGCGCCATTTCCCGCAAGAATAGCGATTTTATCAGCCCTCTTGTCGAAATCCCTGCCGGGAGCCACTCTATCCCAGAAACGATCGGCAGCTTGGGCGTCGAGTATCCTGGGTTCTCTCAGTGACCTGTCCAACCGCTGGTGAGCCGCAGATATATCAGCTTCCTGAACATCATGTGGCAGACTTAAGTGAACCGGACTCTTGCGTCTACCGAACATGGTCGCCAGCGCTTTTCGAAAATGGTGATTAAGCAAATGAGGATTCTCTACACTGAGAGACATTGAGGTAACAGGTTGGAGAATTTCGGTGTCATTGAAACTCGATGCGCTTGCGTCTTGAAACTGGCCGAGTCCTTCCATGGAAGTGGAAACCTCTCCGCTGAGGACAAGTATGGGCGACGCGTCAGTCCACGCGGTGGAAACCGCAGTCGTCATATTTGTCAAACCCGGCCCTCCGATGGCCATGCAGGCGCCAAAGTTCCCACTTGCGCGGGAATATCCATCGGCCATGTAGCAAGCGCCTCCCTCTTGAGCCGCTATAATTGGCCTTATCTGAGGTGTGCTCTCGAATGCGCTCAGGAACGGATCTATCAAACCTCCGGGAACAAAAAAAAGAGCTTCAATTCCCTCAGTCGCCAGCGCTTGTAATATGTAATGAGTCCCTTTCATTTTGATCTCCTCTCGAGTTTCCAGCAAACTTCGTCGTCGTTCAGTCCGGCCCATGGTCATTCTTCATGCGGCGAATCTCTTGTGGAAAAGCCTGAAAAATTCACCTTATGGCAATTATCGGAGGTAACTTTAAAGAAATGATATACATTGACGTGTTCAGGAGACACACTGGAAACAGTTGTACAAAGGGCCGACAAGTTGATGTACCAAAGTAAAAGTTCAGGTAGAAATAGAATTACTTCTGATTTCGGGTTTTGAAGAAACGAAAATGAAACACCCTTCTTTCAAATCAAGATTCAAATTTATGCAAATGCCCTCTCTCTCGGGGGTGTTCTTCCAAAAAGGCTTCGTAATCTCAACGCCCTGCCTAATGAAGTCCGAAACGTCCACAATTTCTTTCGGCCTATCTTTTTGGTTCAACACTCCTGCAAATTCTTGGAGTCTCTTGACGGTTTCGGCCCCGAATTTGCACCCAGTCAGCATTCGTTTGATCACCTTCCCCCCTAACTTCTCCCAATACAGGACTTCCGGCCATCTCTTCATAGTAATTGTAGACTATGTAATCAACTTTTTCCGCAGCGACCCTTCCCCCATTCCTTTGCCTATAGCGAATCGCATCCTTTTAAAAGCATGCGTATTTATCCCCGAGAAGGTCTTCATAAAGACTTCCTGATTTTGATCATCACACAAGGCTAAATGCGGTATCTGTTTGAAGAATTTCTCTTGTTTTTTCTACGACAGCGTCAAGGTTCTCGTCTACTGACCTTCCTCGTGGTATTGCCAAAGCCAGATCGTAGAGAATACGAAAAGTCCGGAGTTGGTCGTCCGAACTTGTGTGATGGATTTTCAGAATTAAAAAGAACTTCAGCTATTGGACTCTACCCCACTGAAATTTCTTTGGGCCATTACCAATTGAGTTAGATGCTTCCTGTCGAACGTCTTGGGCCGAAACTTGGGATGAAGACTGGCTGGAATTAACCCTTCCCGGTTCCGATCCAACCATAGATGGTTTACCCTGCATGCCCCACTTAAATGACTGTTTCGGTTCTGCATTCTTTGGTCCGAAATCAGTATTTTCCTTGCCCCATTTAAAACCCGAGGCCGGAGGCGGTGGAGTGGTAGATGCTGATTTCGTCTCTTGCCTTACCACGTTTGGACGGGCGTGCTGAACCCTGGGTTGATTGCTAGGACTGGAAAATGGCTTGACCTGACGAACCGCTGCGCTTGAGCGAGGAGCAGGGGCCGACTGATTCACTGATTGAACCGGTCCTGATTGCGATGGGGTCTGATATGATCGCTGTCTATCCGAATTGCCACCGTCCCAGTATATCTCGTCACTGTATAAAGACCCTTCATCAGAGTTTCTTGAAGCCGGGACCGCCTCAGGCTGTTGAACGACCCGAGAGCGATTTCGGGATGGGTTGATGACTCTAGTCGACTCCCGAATTTCCGGCCCCCCGCCCCTTCCAACACGAGGAGCCATGCGTGATCTTAAAGTAGGCTGATTGTCTTGTGCAGAAATTGATGGCAAATCATACCTTCCAGCTCCATAAGGCGTATTGTCATATCGTCCATAGCCGGGAACACCGGGGTATGGGTTGTATCCATATGACGGCGGATAACCCTGAGCGCCAGAGGGTTCCGCATAACCATAAGGAGACCCGTAGCCAGAGGTAGCCCTCTGGCCGTAATTCTGGGACGCTTCACCATAACCTGAAGACCCATAGGCTCCATAGCCCTGACCCTGATTCGGATAATAACTACCATAGTAATCCTGCCCCACCGCCAATCCGACCAGTGATACACAGAAACATACAGCCAAACCTATCCGCAACACTATTTTCATGAATACACTCCTTTAATACGATCATATCACGAACTGATTAGTCGGAAAATAATAAAGCGCTTAATCTATTCAAAGAGACATTTTGTTGTTTAATTTTAATCGATTTAACGATATTAATCAACTGGAATATTAAGTCTGTTATCATTGTCATCCCTAAAGATTCCCGATGTTGATTGCGCTATTGACCACGAACATCTTCAGGTTTATTCTGCTAAACTATGAAAATAGCCCATCTTTCCGACTTGCATTTCGGTAAATCCATTTCACATCAGAAACTGGACGCTCTCACACACGACCTCATCGAACAAAAGCCGGACCTAATCGTCGTGACAGGAGATATCACGGACAGAGGCAATGTCAAGCAATTCAGGCAAGCCAAAACATTTCTTGATTCAACCAATAGTCCGTATCTAATTGTCCCGGGGAATAGAGAGATTTCCCTTTTTGCTCCATGGGAACTGATAATCCCTTCGATGTCAATGAGACGGCATAGGCTCTTTTTTGGACAAAGTGACAGGGTCTTTTACAAATCTGAAGAATACAAGACGGTTTTATTGGGGTTAAATTCAGTCAGCCGGTTTCCTTCGTGGCCCGGATCGATAGCGAGAGACAGTAGATACTGGTTCAGGGAACAAGCTCAAAATCATCTAACCTATCTGAAGGTCCTATTTTTGCACCACCCGATATTGCCGGTGCTTCGAGCGTCATCTTTTTGGGCCCATCAACTCTCGGACGCAAGCGCACTATTGACAATATGTGCGCAATTCGGGGTCCAACTGGTCTTGCAAGGTCATAAACACAGGTCAAGTGTAGTCGAACTCCGAATACCGGAGATGAAAGTATCGATAATTGTCTCATCTTGTGGATCACCTTTGTTGAATAATTGGGACAGCGTATACCATTTGATCAGAATTGGGGATGATACTATTCGAATCGAACCAAGAGAATACGTAGGGGGCATATTTTCAGGAAAGACTGAATATGCGTTTGAGAAACTAAGAATAGATACTTCCGATCCGGTTGCCCCTTAGATTTGTCAGTCCGCTGTTTCAGTTAATGGTCACAAAACGAGGGAAATTTTCTCAACGGTTTTTGAGATTGATAAATTTACGGTTTAACACTCTTTGAACGGTACTTATTTTCCTTTTTTATCTTCGGCGTCCGACCTCCTGATATACAGAGGAACCAGGCTATGAACATCATGGGGCGCTCCATGCTCCAGGCTTTTTTCAGCGAGGATTCCACAGACCCCAGGGGACGGTATAGTAACGGAAGTCCCAGAAAGCGCAGTCCCTTGAAGAATAGTATCCAGCAGCTCCGGACAGCCACAAAGCGCCATTTCACCGGCCTTAACTCGGGAGACAAGGCCGGAAGTCTTTTCTTTATTCAGGAGCTGCGGCGCCTCGACGACTTGAATCCCGCCATGCAATTTCTTGAACACTCCTGTGTAGAAATCTCCTCTACCTGCATCGATTAAGGGAGCAGCGACGCAGCCAATTTTCACAGCCTGCCATGTTAGGATCTCCAGGGTGGAAACACCCACAATTTTAACATTCAGGGCCATGGCGAGTCCTTTGAACACAGAGAGTCCTACACGGACCCCCGAAAAAGACCCTGGCCCGATCGCTACACCGAGTCCGTCAAAGTCAGTCAGTTTATGGCCTGAACGTAATAGAACTCTTTCTATCGCTCCGGAGATGTTTTCCAGGTGTTCTCTACCTGGATTCAGGATCTCCTCAGCGACTATGTTTTTGTTCTTCGTTACCGCTATCCCAAGGGTAGACGTAGCGGTATGAGCGGCTAGAATCAACAAGCTATTTCCTTTTACACGTGAAAATATTCCGAGAATGTTATCGTTGAACCCGAAAACTTGTATTCTTAAGGAGACAGCGTCCAGCCTTTTGTAACAATCCTATAGATATCATTGAAGAAGACGAGTCCTATAAGGAAAACTATTATCAAAAGCCCCAGTTGAACTGCAACTTCTCTAATTTTTCCCGTAACCGGTTTCCTAATTATAGCTTCAATGAGGAAAAACAGGACGTGGCCACCATCCAGGACGGGGATTGGAAGCAGGTTTATGATTGCCAAGTTAATACTGATGTAACTCATCAGAAATATAAAACTAAATAATCCAGCCTTTAGACTCTCGCCGGACGCCTGAGCAATGGTTATCGGCCCGCTTAGGGCCTTCATTCCAATTTCTCCACGTACGAGCTTGACCAGTGTCATTAGCACCAATTTAGTCAGGTACCCGGAAAATCGTACGCCTTCACCTATTGCGGCGACGAAACCCAGTTCGATTTTCTTGCCGGACGGGGCTATGCCGATCCTGCCCTTTAATTCCCCAAAAATATCCTTTTGATCACTCAGTGCCGGTGTGACAGGAATGTCCAAGGTTTGACCTTTTCGTTCAACCGTGAAGTCGAGGCGACGACCAGCCGAATCTTCGATGATATTTCTTACATCATCCCAACGCCAAACAGGTTTTCCGTCTATTGCAGTGACCATGTCGCCGGGTTCAAAACCTGCCCGTAGTGCGGGACTGTCCGGGAGCGCCTTACCGACTTCAGATGCAAGTACAGGAAAACCCGCTACAAAACCCGAGCACAAGAGTATCACCGCGAAAATGAAGTTGAAGATCGGGCCTGCCGCCACAATGGCAATCCTGGCCCAAATGGGCTTGTTCGTAAACGCTCTATCCTTTTCCTCAGGGGTAATTTCCTCTTCAGAGTCTGGCTCTTCACCGAAGAGCTTTACATATCCACCCAAGGGGATCCAGCTCAGCATGTACTCGGTCTCCCCCCATTTTCTCTTGATCATGACAGGAGAAAAACCAAGAGAGAATTTTAAGACCTTGACTCCCAATAACTTGGCGATTATGAAATGTCCAAATTCATGAACAAAGATTAGGACACCTAATAAAACAATGAAACCAAAAATATATTCCAAACTGTCATCCTCCCGTGAAGAAACCCTGTATCATGCAAAATTTAATGGGATTCTTCTTTTCAATTGACATTTTTAAATATAGAATCTTGCTCTAATAAAACAAGGTATTTGTTTAATATACGAGATTGTATTGAAAACCGGAATACTTGGCGGCACATTTAACCCTCCCCATTTTGGGCATCTTAGGCTCGCGGAAGAAGTTGCGGGAACTTACGATCTCGATAGAATCATATTTGTACCCTGTCACCAACCACCGCACAAAGACAAAACCAACATACCTGATGCGCAGGACCGTCTTAACATGACTATCCTGGCCTGCTCAGACAATCCTAGGTTTGAAGTTTCAGACATAGAGTTGAAATTTCCTCCACCATCATACACTATCAACACATTGAAATACTTCAAAGCCATTCCCAAAGACGATATTTACTTTATAATGGGATCGGATTCTTTGGCTGAAATAGGCGCATGGAAGGATTTTGAAAACCTCTTTAGTCTAGCTAACTTCATCATTGTTGGACGTCCTGGCGCGGGTTTTGACCAGGCTTGGAAGAGAATTCCCGGTCCACTCCGGGCAAAGTTCTCTTCAAACCGGGGTCATTTTTTGCACACTAGCGGGACTGCCATGATTTCTTCGGATATAAAGGGTCTTGACATTTCTTCCACAGAAATAAGAAGACTGGTCAAGCATTTGTTGAGCGCACGGTACCTCACTCCAGATAGTGTGTTGGATTACATCAAAAAGCATGATCTCTACAGCAAATAGGCAAAAAATAACCAATGGAAAAACTAGCCACAAAATTAACTATTGAACATTCCAAGGCGAAAGCGGAAAGGTTTCTCAAAGCCGCTCTCTCAAAAAAGGCCCTACGTCCGATTTTGCTCAGACTTGACAAGCTGACGCCCATTACCGACTATTTCCTTATTGTTTCCGGAAGGTCGGCAAGACATGTTAAATCAATAGCTGACGCAATTGTCGAAGAGGCACATTCCGATAGCACAACGGTTTATTCCGTTGAGGGTATGATTCAAGGGAATTGGGCGCTTTTAGATTTCGGAGAAGTAATCATTCATGTTTTTCAGGACCAGTCAAGGGAATTCTACGATCTGGAGGGGCTTTGGTCGGATGCTCCTCAAGAAGTGTTCCCACGGGATATTATCAAAGAAATCGAAGCGGCCGGAGAAATGGAGGAAGATGAAGACGAATCTTTTATTTCCTGAACAGGGCTTCGAGTTTGCGTTTGGCCTCAGTCGCCTTGTCGCGCGCGTTGCCTAAACCTTTCTTGGTTGACAAATCGAAATAGTCACAGAAATTACGTCGATCTTTGACTGAGACTTTTTCAGATTGAGGTTCTTTGCACTGGTTAGAGGCGGTTTCGTCATGTTCCGAACAATTCAGACAACAATAAATGTCCGATCCACAACTCGGACAAGTGTCGTTTCGAAAGACCTTTTCCGCAAACTCAAGTGACTCGCCACAATGATGGCAAAAACCTCTTTTCATATCTTTCCTCTTGCGTTAAGACTTTTAGATGTGAATATCTTACAATTCCAGAGTAGATACGTCTATCCAAAGTGATTTCTTTTTTGAGGAACCAAACCGTAAAAGACTTCGTTTTGAATTCTTGTGGTCAATCTGTGAAATCCCGGCAAAGTGAGGGTGTCGAACGGTATATTGCGACGGAGACCTGATCATGAGAAGAAACGATGTCATACTGCTGTTAGTGATATTTTCATCTGCCTCCATAGCGATCGTGGTCCCGGATTTATGTTCGCCGTTGCAACCTTACCCTCTGTATTTCATGATGTTTTTGATGTTTATGAGCTTCTTGAGGATCAATTTTGATTCGCTGTTGGATACGTCGATAGCGTCACTAAAGCTTTTGCTAGTATTGGTTGTATTTAAGTTGGTCATTTTACCAGCGGCGTTATACTGGGTGATTTCATTTGCCCTTCCGGAGTTTGCAGTGCCGGCGCTACTTTTATCCGGGATATCTACCGGAGTGGTAGCGCCTTTTATCGCCAATCTGTTTGAAATTGACGTCGCTTCGGTCCTTCGCATGGTAATAATCACATCGCTGCTTGCGCCCTTCAGTTTACCCATCCTTGCAAAAACAATCGCCGGGGCAGAAGTCCAAATTCCTTTGGATTTGATGGTTCAACTATTGGCAATGGTAATTTTTGCTCCTATGCTGGCGTTAATTATAGCCCGACGGTTTTTTTCCGGCGCGTTGGGGAAATTACTTCAATTTCATTTCCCTGTTTCTCTAACTATATTCGCCGCAATCAATTTAGGGGTATTTTCCAAATATTCCCACTTTTTCTTCAATAGTCCACATTTTATTTTTATGTCTTTAGGAATCGCTTACGGCCTCTCCGTAATCTACTATATGGTCGGTTTCCTGCTTGTTCCCGAAAAACATTCATCCGACCGGATAGCGGCAGGGATAAGTTTCGCTGTGATGAATAATGTGCTTGTTATAGTTTTCTCATCACATTTTTTTGGCCCGTTGTCTCCAACACTCGCTGCGATGTACATGTTTCCACTTTTTTCCATGGTAATTCCAATTAAAATGTTAGGTTCAAGATTCAAATGGCTTTCCAAAAACGTATAGAAATGTTGGTCTGTTACAAACTGGTTGTGTCGGTTTTCTTGCTTTCTAATCTCCTTAACCTTAACTCCTGCTCATTAGGAAACTCAAATTCAACTCTCAAAACAGCTCGGATATTAATGGGGACACTGATTGAAATCACTGTGGTGGGTCCCCACGATAAACTTCAAGAAGCCACTAACGCCGCATTGAATGAAATGCAGCGGATCGAGGATCTGGCGTCGTTTCACAAGGAAACTGAACTCACTGAAATAAACAAGAACGCGGGAATTTCACCGGTCAGAGTTAAACCCGAACTGGTTTCTCTAATTGAGCGCGCCCTTGAAATCTCCAAATTGACAGACGGAACCTTTGACCCAACCATCGGAGCAGTAGCACGACTATGGAATTTTAGCGAATCTGAGGCGCCTAGACTTCCCGGCCAGGATGAAATTGACCAAGCGCTTAAAAAAGTCGGGTGGCAAAAGGTAGAGATA
>JACWAG010000102.1 GCA_014874425.1 Syntrophaceae bacterium
GAAACTGGCTTTCTTTGAGAAGTCCAACTTATCTTCATCGAGATGTACGCCGTGGACGGTCCTTGCGTTGATACCGGCTTGCGTCAGGACACGGATAGCCAGTTCGGCCTTGTTTTGGTGACTCGTTTTTTTGCCCATAAGAAGCCTGACGTTGTCATCAGGGATTGTGGAATTGAGTCTTTTGAGGAGTTCTTTCACAAAACTGATTGTATCCGCTGATCTGGGTTTAATTTTTTCAATCAGAGATTCAGCCGCGACCAATTTAGAACCTTTGAAATCAGGATTAGGCGCTTCGGGTGGTTTGATGACCGATTTGGAAAGACTTTTTCGCGTCATACGGACTGTCGCCTGATAGTACAGGTTCTGAGTCCCGCTAGCTTTCCGAGCGGACCACACTGCTGAGCGAACGCCGCTTTCAATAGACGCGTTAAGACCATAACCTGTTGATATGAAATGTTCATCGGTAAATGCAAATTGGCCACTATTCACGGGCAGAAACATGGTGACCTTTACTGGCCCCCCGTCAGCTTCGAAGCGTATACGAGCTTCCACATGCCACACTTGAACCTTGGTTTTCGGAGTCAGAGGAAAACCTAAATAGTAGGCCTTGTAAGAGAAAACCCCGAGCGCCAAAATGGTCAGTCCAAGCGCCAACAAATAGAGCCGGACTTTATTCAAAGGGTCATTTCTCCTGACAGGTCGGTTTAGTGGTATATTCAACGGACGGGTCAGGGATTAATCTACCGGCCATGAAACTCCTACCGATTAGAAGGGGATACTTGAGGATATGTCTATCGACCAGGCCCACCTTTTCTTCCAGGTAATGGTTTCCAAGACAGATACCCAAGTTCACCACGTAACGTTCCTGATTGGGGCACCCATGGCGTACGATCGTTTTATGGCCTACTATCTCTCGTTCAAGGGTTACTTTATGTCCCTTTTTGTCGTCGATCGTAAATCGTGCCCACGTCTTCCCGTCCCGTTCAAATTTGTTTATATCCACGGCGTTGACGGATGTGCCGTCCGCGC
Source organism: Syntrophaceae bacterium (assembly GCA_014874425.1). Classification (GTDB taxonomy): domain Bacteria; phylum Desulfobacterota; class Desulfomonilia; order Desulfomonilales; family Desulfomonilaceae; genus CAJBEZ01. Next base: position 1,030 of record JACWAG010000102.1, read on the forward strand.
CGGTATCGAGTTTTGCGTCAAGCGTTATGTCCCCGGGCGTAATATGCGCCTTTTCAATCCAGCCCACGGTCTGTTTTTCCTGAGCATACAGATTGCCGGGCGCGATCATGGCCGTTAATAATATTAAACAACAGATACTGATTTTCATGCGTTAACCCCTTGCCATAAATTTTGTAATAGCAGTCCCGTGACAGCTTTGTTGGACTATAGTGTTCACGGAACTATTAGAAGGTCGTGATATCGGGTGGAACAGACCAGACGTTTTGGTCAGGGCCTTTTTCCAGGATCAGGTCCGCCACATGGTGATGACCCTGTTCGGTCGCAAGACTCAACGCGGTAAAGCCTTTCCTTGTCCTGGCGTTGACATCCGCTCCTTCGGCTAGAAGCGTCTTTACGATTTCCTGATATCCCTTGAGCGAAGCACAGATCAACGGGGTCTGACCATACCAATCCTTTGCGTTAACATCAGCGCCCCTATCCAGGAGCAACCGGACAACAGCATGGTGTCCTTTGGCTGAAGCCGCCATCAATGGAGTTTTGCCGTATTGTCCCTTGACATTAACATTCGCCCCATTGTCCAATAACAATTTCACTGTTTCGAGATTGCCGTTAAATGCGGCCAGCCCCAAGGCGGTCTTCCCTTTGGTGTCATGAGCGTCCGGGTGGGCCCCTCTATTGAGAATAGATTCCACTTGAGCGATTTTCCCGGCGGACGCTGCGCTGGTAAGTTGGGAATTAAGGTCCTTGGATACGCTAAGACTGGCGACCAAGAGTCCGATAGCCGTTAAGACGCTGATTAGTATTAATTTGTTTTTTAATTTTATCAATTTCTAATGTCCTTGAATTAATTATCGTTTAATTGGATCGGCGAAATTTCCAGGATCATTCTGGAAATCCCTTAGTTTTTATACAGTTTGGTGTCAAGAAACTTGCGGAGCTTTTTTATTCCTTTACTTTGGCAATTGGCAAACAAACACACAAGCCCCCTTGAGTCAAGTCCCGAATTATAGCTTAATATTATAGTTATGCCATTTTCTTATAGGGTCATGGGAGGGAAAAAGCAGGATCAGGAATCTGTAGCTTGTTGGTTGTACTGATCACTGAATCTGTCGGCGTACTTCATGATCCAGTCTATAGCCGCATCCATACCCAAGTCTCTACCGGCCTTCTCGGATTCGATCCATTTGTGCCGCTCGATTTCTTGAGCTTGAATCTTCAAATATTCGTTCAAGTCTATGTCCATTTCACAATGGCCTCAGTTGTTAACAATTCCAGTTTCGTGTAAAATTCTAGGTACCAATGTTATGCTTGATATTTGAACCTGTCAAGATGATTGTTAATTTGCCGTGAGTTTTCCATTTGTTAACCATTAGGAGGTGCTTTTATATGGCAAATCCCTTAAGGCTTATAAGATCTCTTGGTCAATCTATATGGTATGACAACCTAAGTCGTGATTTGCTTCGTTCCGGGTCACTTAAAAAACTCATTGAGGAGGATGGAGTTGTCGGGGTAACATCAAATCCGACCATACTTTTGAAAGCTATAAGCTCGGAAAAGATATACGATGAGGATATCCACACTGAAGTAGACAAAGGCGCGAGCGTAGAGGGAGTTTATGAACACCTTGTGATTTCTGATATACGGGAAGCCGCTGACCTCTTGGCCCCGGTATTTGAAGAGTCCGGTGGTCTGGATGGATACGTGAGCCTCGAGGTCCCGCCCAGCCTGGCGTATGAAAGGACGAAAACAGTCACTGAAGCCAAAAGACTTTTTGCTCTCGTCAATCGTCCCAATCTTATGATTAAGGTACCGGCTACATCTCAGGGTGTAGACGCGACTCGGGAACTTATATCAGCCGGCCTAAACATAAATGTGACCCTTATTTTTTCGATCGATCAGTATCAGGCGGTAGCGGAAGCCTATATGAGCGGTCTTGAAAAGTGGATCGAATCCGGGGGTGAGCCAAATAAAATCGCTTCAGTAGCGTCTTTCTTTGTCAGTCGTGTTGACACAATCGTGGACGAACGGTTGCGGGAGTTTTCCGGTCCCGCAAATCGCAGCGCATGCGCCCAATTGTTAGGAACAGCGGCAATAGCAAACGCAAACCTGGCTTATCAAATTTATAGGGATGTCCTTTCCTCAGAGAGATGGAAAAGCCTCGCAAGCAAAGGCGCAATGCCTCAACGTGTCTTGTGGGCGAGTACCAGCACAAAAGACCCCTCTTATCCCGACACATATTATTTGGACAATCTCCTCTGGCCCGACACAGTTAACACGCTTCCCACGGCGACATTGGACGCTTATCGCGACCACGGAGACCCGGAACGACATTCTGAGCCTAACCCGAAAAGGGCGCAAGAAGTGTTTGAAGCGCTGGAACGGGAAGGCCTAAGCATGGACATGATTATGCTGAGGCTACTTGAAGCGGGTGTGTATTCTTTTGCCGATTCATTTGTTGATCTACTAACTGAGATAGACGGAAAACGGACGAAACTGCTTCGAGGCTATGGACATAGATCCGCTTCGCTAGGAAATTTACACAAACCGGCACAAGAAACCCTTGCGCGCCTTGATCAGGACAAAGTGACGCGCCAGATATGGGACATGCGGCCGGAACTGTGGACTGTGGACCCGGGCAGCAGGGCTGAAATAGCCCAACGGTTGGGATGGCTTCGAGTTGTTGAAACAATGACGGCCGAAGTTGACAAATTGAAGGCATTCGCAAAGGATATTGCCTCAGAGGGTTTCAATCATGTAGCGCTGATAGGGATGGGAGGCAGCTCACTTGCCCCGGAAGTGTTCATGGAATGTTTTGGCAAAACCGAGGGATATCCGGACCTCAAAGTCCTTGATTCAACAGCGCCTGACGCTATCCTGAATGTTGAGCGTTCTATGGATCTTAAGAAGACTCTGTTCATTGTAAGCAGCAAGTCGGGTGGCACGATTGAGGTCATGTCGCTTTTTAGATATTTTTATAAACGTATTAGAGAAGAGGTCGGAGACACGGCAGGCAAGCATTTCATTTCAATAACGGACCCAGGGACTAATCTTGGAAAACTTGCTTCGGAAAAGAAATTCAGGAAAACATTCCTCAATCCGTCGGACATTGGCGGCAGGTTCAGCGCTCTTTCATATTTCGGTTTGGTCCCTGCGGCGCTTGTTGGGGTAGATATTGGCTTCCTTCTCGCCCGTGCGTCGCAGGCGGTAGAGGCGTCAGGTCCCGACGCCCCCGCTTTGGAGAGCCCAGGGGCTTGGCTGGGCGTAATCATGGCGGAAGCGGCGCTTGCAGGACAGGACAAACTGACGCTTGTCATTTCTCCACCTTTGAAGAGCTTTGGCTTCTGGCTCGAACAACTTGTAGCGGAAAGTCTCGGCAAGAGCGGCAAGGGCATCCTTCCGATTGAGGGAGAACCACTTGGGCGTCCGGACAGTTACGGCCATGATAGAATATTTGTATACATGCGTCTGGACTCCGACCCTTCCTATGACATGGCGGTTTCAGAACTTGAGAGAACAGGCAGACCGGTCGTGACCCTCCGTATGCACAACGCGTATGATATTGGGAGGGAAATCTTTCGATGGGAATTCGCGACCGCTGTCGCGGGGGCAATCATCAAGGTTAACCCGTTTGATCAGCCAAACGTCCAGGAATCAAAAGACATCACAGGGGCCACATTGAAAACTTATTCATCGGCTGGAAAGCTTCCTGAAATTGAAGGTGTAGCCGTTGATTCCGATGATTTCCCGGCGCAAATACGCAATTTTGTCTCAAACGCCAAAGAAGGGAATTATGTGGCGCTCAACGCCTTTATTCAGCCAAACGAATCAAACAGAACCGAGATTGAGACGCTGAGGACTTTTATAAGAGACAAATTCAATGTTGCGACGACGGTTGGCTTTGGGCCCAGATACTTGCATTCTACAGGCCAAATCCATAAGGGCGGTCCCAATAGTGGCCTATTTGTCCTGATTACAGCAGATGATTTTGAGGATTTTCCCGTCCCAGGCGCCGATTATTCTTTTGGGACGCTAAAGGCGGCCCAGGCCATTGGTGATTTTGGGGCTTTGCAGAAAAGCGGCAGACGTGTGATTCGTGTTCACTTAAAGGATGATTCGCAGCTCGGTGAAATTCTCGAAGCGTTGAGATAGTGGGTTGAAGTGTTAGGACCCCGGAGGGGGTCACACAGAATAGCCCATAGTCGCGCTATGAGGTCAGATTTGGAGGCATAATGTCGTTCACTGAATTCGGAATGAAAAAAGAATCGGAAATGAGCCCATATCAGAAACGGGTCCAGGAAATAGACACACCGATCCTGTGTGTGGCTGAAGCTGAAAAGATGATTCGTGAAATAGGCCTGGACCTCATCGCTGATATGGATATTCCTAAAAAAGCTTCTTTCAATGTGTTCAGGGCCAGGACTTATCTCATGTGCTTTCGCCGACAGGTCGTTCTTTAGCCATTTGCGTGCGCAATTGAATTGTAAGTCCATGATGGCGCGGGTCGGGTGTCATCGCGAGCTAGCGCAGCGACGAGAGATCTACGCCGGACTGAGATAGATTTCTCCCTCCGGTCGAAATGACAGAGGCGCCATCATACACGGAGCCGCCACTGGGAATATGAGGATGTTCGATTAATGTCTCAGTGTTGGTCGATCTTGAGGTTTTTAACCACAACAGATTCACTGCTATAAGACGCAAGATGCTTGTCAGTTGTGTATATTTCGTTCACCCCAACCTTTTTAAGACACGCGAGAATCAATGAGTCAATTGCGGGGATACCCAAACCATGTGAAAGCCGAGCGCCAGAACTGACAATCTCTCGGTCAGGCCAGACCACAAGTGTAGAC
>JACWAG010000103.1 GCA_014874425.1 Syntrophaceae bacterium
TCCGGGACCCCATGACCACATCATATTCTTCGGAAACGATCATGGCGGCCATCGCGGGCACAAGACGTGGCGAATATTGATAATCAGGGTGTAGCATCACAATGACATCAGCTCCTGACCTCAGAGCCTCGGCATAGCATGTTTTCTGATTACGGCCGTAACCATAGTTCCTGTCATGAAGAAATGAACGTATACCCATTGATCGGGCCAAATTGACAGTGCGGTCTCTACTGTAGTCGTCAACAAGCAGAATTTCGTCCACTACCTGCTTATCCAACTCGGAAACTGTTCTTTCCAGGGTCTTTTCCGCATTATAGGCGGGTAGTACTACTATGATCTTTTTTCCATTAAGCATATTTCTATAATTAAACCTGAATATTGAGGATTTTGATTCGTTCCTTAACCATTTCAGCCACAATTGAAACCGCTATTTCTTGTGGGGTTTCACCTCCGATCGGTAAACCTATAGGGGCGTGAACTCTAGCCATGTCCGATTCAGTAAAACCTTCATCGATCAATGAATCGTAAATCAGTTTTATCTTGCGTTTCGACCCTATCATCCCGATGTAAGTGGCGTCTGTTTTTAGGGCCTGCGCAAGGGCGATCTTGTCATGAGCATGACCACGAGTCACTATTACAATGAAGCTATTCCGGTCGACACAAAGTTTTTCAAAAGCGTTTTCAAAAGGCGCCACTAATATTTCATCAGCATCAGGCAAATTCTGAACGTTGGCATATTCATAACGATCATCAATCCCCACGACCATGAAATCTACATAAGAAGCCAAATGGCAGACACAAGCTCCCACATGGCCCGCTCCCAAAACATAGACCATGCTTCTGGGATAAATCCATTCGAGCAACACCGGCGAACTCGGATCCCAGGGGAAAATTATTTGAGCAGGCTTGAGAAGTCTTCTCGGAGGAATCGACTTTAAACAAACAGTGGAGTTTTCAAAATCACCCAACCTGGCGCCATTTTCATCAATACACATGTAATCTAGTTCCGCTTTGGTCGTTTGGCCCTGTTCAAGTTGAATCGGCTTTATCAGCAACGTGGAGACACGTTCATGTATACTATTGGCCAACTTCCTATAAATCTGTTCTTTAGTTTTGGCGCCTGGGTGAACAAACTCTACCAACACTTCTACAGACCCGCCGCAGATCATCTGATCACTTGCAGCGTCTTGTCCATGAAAAGCGAAGCTCAGTCGACTCGATGTGCGACTTTCCATGGCGTTTAACGCGGAGTCACGGACATTGGCTTCAAATAGTCCGCCTCCTATCGTTCCCACAACCTCGCCATTATCCAGTATCAAAACTTTTGCGCCCACCTTGCGAGGAGACGATCCTTGAACGGACAAGATGGTCGCCAAAACAAAATTTCTATGTTGCTCAAATTGTCGAACAATGGCTTCCCATATTGAACTCATGGAGACTTGACCTCAATGTCGCATCATATGCGGCCCTATTTCGCATTACATTTATTGAAATTTAATCAATATCCGTTCATAGCGCTTTTTGTCAAGGATCTAGACCGATCCTCAACAAATGAGGCCCAACATCCGGCTTAACCTTTCATGATCTCATCAAAGTTAGCATTCTAACAATAATAGCGGCTTCAGATAAGATACGGATCAATCAGTCGTAACGTAAAAATCCATTTCTGATATTCTTCTGATTCTTTTATTGGTTAAATTGATTTCAAATACTTATTGTTTGATTCATGAATATTTCCGTACATAAGCTTTCAATTTGACGTTACTACAAAATGTCATAATATAAGAAGATATACTGTATGATGATTAATGACATTATGTTTTATTAAACTAAAACTTTGAAGTATGTAGGCACCTTATAATTTTGGTTAATGTCTTATATCTAAAGTCTGGAACAAATTATATTGAAATCGCCTCTATATTTATATATAGCCTAACAGACCTCATGGTTGGCGTGTTCAGCGTACCAAAAACCTCATGAGGAGGCCCGGATTGATGGAACCAGGTAAAAAATCACTGCCGTCCGACCCATTTCAGGATGTATTTAAACCTCACAAAAAGGACAAAAGGAGATGGTCTCTTTTTGGTGGGCTGGCCCGTTTAAGTATGTTGGTAGTGATTGGGGCAGCGTCAGGAATGGCCGGTATGGCTGCGCAAGGATATATATACTTCACCCAGAGCGTTCCAAACGTAGAAAAGCTTAGCAAATACGATCCCCCGGTCGTAACAAGTGTTTATGCGGACAAGGGTGAGTTGATAGGAGAGTTTGCGTACCAGAGGCGTTTTCTTGTTCCAATGGAACAAATCCCAAAAGCCCTCCAGGATGCGTTCGTAGCGGCTGAAGATAAGAATTTCTGGCATCACTCAGGGGTAGACAAAGAGGCCATTCTGAGAGCTATCAAGAAAAATTTGATGGCGGGTTCTTTGAAAGAGGGAGCCAGCACCATAACTCAACAGGTGGCAAAGACTTTTTTACTGACCCCGGAGAGAAAATTTACCAGAAAGATCAAGGAAGCGATTCTCTCCACAAGGATAGAACAATCTTTATCCAAAGAACAAATCCTGTACCTTTATCTCAATCAGATTTATCTGGGCAGTTCCGCTTATGGAGTTGACGCAGCAGCCCAGACCTATTTTGATAAGCACGCCAAAGACCTGACTATTGCGGAATGCGCCATGCTCGCAGGTCTTGCAAAAGCGCCATCAACTAATTCACCTAAACGAAATCTAAAAAAGGCCGTCGAAAGACGGGGGTACGTTCTAAAGCGTATGTTTGAAGACGGTTTCATTACAGAAGCCCAGTATGAAAAGGCTAATCAAGAAGAGCCGAAAATTTATCATGGAAGCAATCCCAACACCAGAATAGCCGCTGATTTTGTAGAATATGTCCGGAGATACGTTGAAAGGAAATACGGCTCCGATGCGTTATACAAGAAAGGCTTGCAGATTTACACCTCTGTTGATCTGGACCTTACAAAAGCTGCCCGAGACGCCATGGACGCAGGGCTCAGAGAATTGGACAAAAGACAAGGCTATCGTGGTCCTATAAAAACTCTTAACGTTAAGGGCGTCCTGGAATTCCTCGATGAAAAATCCAAGGGTATGGAAGCGCCTCTAAAGTATGGGGACATCACAGAAGGCGTAGTAACCCACCTGGATCACGACAACATATATGTACGACTTGGGACATATCAAAGAAACGGTTTAAAGAAAGAATACCTTGGTCAGATTAAGATAGAAAACGATCCCAAGTGGTGGGTTCGACAACCGTTCATAAGAGCTGAGCACAGAACAAGAAACTTTGCTCCTGGTGAATTGCCGTTTCAGATAGGAGACCTGATCCAGGTTCGAATTCTGGATCCAAATCCTAAACGCCGTGAACTGTACATGCGGAAATTCGGGAAAACAGACCAGGAGATGAAAAACTACAAAGAATATAGTGAGGAGATGTCCCCCTATTTTCTTCTCGCTCCCGAACAAGAGCCAGTGGTTCAGTCAGCATTGATGTTTAGGGAGAATCGAACAGGCTATGTTCGTGTCCTCCTGGGCGGCTATAGTTCTTCGGAATCCAAATATAATCGGGCGGTGCAATCTCGCCGTCAGGCCGGTTCTTCATTCAAACCTGTTATATACTCAGCGGCTCTGGACAGGGGGTTCACCGCTTCGGATATCATAATGGATAGCCCTTTGGCCCTTACTGTTCCAGGAACTGGTGAAGTATGGCGACCCAAGAATTATCGTGGCGGTTACGCCGGGCCGGTTACATTTAGGAACTGCCTGGAAAAATCCAGAAATATTCCAACAATAAAGATCCTCCAGCAGATAGGCATAGATTACGCCAAAAACTACGCCAAAAAACTTGGGTATACTTCGGCCCCAACAGAGAACCTAACAATGGCTTTGGGTTCCACCGGTGTGTCTCTCGAAGAGCAACTTCTAGCCTATTCCGTGTTTCCGAACAGAGGCTATCTTGCCCCACACATTTATGTAACAAAAATATTGGATCATACTGGTAAAATATTGGAAGAAAACTTACCCCCGGTTTTCCTTGATGATCCAGTGCACGACGCCGACACGCCGGTTCAAAAAATATCACTCGAATCAGATCGACCGGAACGTAACTCCGGTCAGGCTCAGCGTCGAATTGATCCTGCCACCGCGTACATCATGACTTCATTGATGCAGGGAGTAATTCGGGAAGGCACAGCCACGAATTTGAAGAAAATCGTAAGCAGGCCTGATATCGCCGGAAAGACAGGAACAACGAATGAAAATGTTGACGCGTGGTTTATGGGTTTCTCTCCTGATTATACTTGCGGGGTTTGGGTCGGATTTGATGATGAAGTATCAATGGGTGAAGGTGAAACTGGCGGCAAAGCTGCGGCGCCTATCTGGGGATATTTCATGAGACAGGCTTTGCAAAACGTTCCTGTCAAGGATTTTACTCCTCCTACGAATGTCGAATTCAGACGTGTTGATTCGAGGACAGGGCAACTAACCGCTTCTGGCGACGGTTTTCAGGAAATATTCAAAGTTGGTAGTTGTACAGCGCCGGCGCTTGCCAAACCCATCGGGGGCTCAACCTGGGATTATTCCAGTTCTGATTTAGACCAGTTTTAAGACCAAATAAATACAAAGCCTTATTGCTGGGACATCCTCATAATATTGGGCCGCATCTCTCCTTTAGGCTTAACGCTCGTTCGCCGTAATTTTCCACCATCGTTCTAAATCATTCTATTGGTTGAACCCGTTCCCGCTTGACAGCGGTCACTGCTAACTATAACTATATTGTATGGGCTTTTTGGAACTAAAATGCCCCTATATTTACATTATGAACGAGGATTCCCGATTTAAAGACCTTAAATACCCCTATATCAGTCGTTAAAAGGATTCAAAAAATGGCAGACGATATCGAAAAACGAGATGATTTTGAAGATGATACTCAACATAAGCCCCAACCGATAAATTTCGACGATATTCCAGATATAATTCCACTACTTCCAGTTAGGGATGTCGTCATCTATTCATACATGATTTTGCCTCTAATGGTGGGTCGTGAAAAATCGATCAAGGCAGTTGAACAGGCTGTTTCCGGTAATAGACTAATATTCCTGGCCACCCAAAAGTCTTCCTCAGACGAAGACCCTTCTCCGGATGACATTTATTCCACTGGTACTGTGGCAATGGTCGTCAAGATGCTTAAATTGCCGGATGGACGTGTAAAAATATTGGTTCAGGGGGTGGCCAAAGGCCGGATTGTCTCGTACCTTTCCTCGGCCAATTACTTTATGGTTCAAATCGACAAGATTCAGGAACCAACGGTGGAAGGCATTACAATTGAAATTGAAGCCTTAATGAGGACCGTGAAGGAGAATTCTGAAAAGATCCTGCAACTCCGAGGCATTGTGTCTCCCGACGCCGTGGCTATCCTGGATTCAATAGAGGATCCGGGTAGATTGGCGGACCTCGTAGCTTCGAATCTGAAGCTTCGGGTCGAAGAATCCCAGCAGATTCTTGAAATTATCGATCCTGTGCCTCGACTTAAGAAGGTCAACGAACTGTTGTCCAAAGAACTCGAACTCTCGGCCATGCAAGCGAAGATTCAGACACAGGCCAAGGAGGAAATGGGCAAAACTCACCGTGAGTATTTTTTACGTGAGCAGCTAAAGGCAATTCAGAGCGAACTCGGGGAGATTGATGAAAAGACCAAAGAGATTGAAGAATTTCGAACAAAAATAGTTAAAGCCAAAATCCCGTCGGAAGTACAGAAAGAAGCGGATAAACAGCTAAGCCGCCTGGGTCAAATGCATCCGGACGCAGCGGAAGCTTCAATAATCAGAACCTATCTGGACTGGATTGTTGAGCTGCCTTGGTCGAAATCAACTCGGGACAAGCTCGATATAAAAAGAGCCAAACAAATCTTGGATGAAGACCATTATGACCTGGAGAAAATCAAAGATAGGATCCTCGAATATCTCGGGGTTCGTAAATTGAACAAACAAATGAAAGGTCCAATCCTATGTTTCGTGGGACCTCCAGGGGTTGGTAAGACGTCACTCGGCAAGTCTATAGCACGGGCGCTTGGCAGGAAGTTCACGCGTATATCCCTCGGTGGACTACGGGATGAAGCTGAAATCAGGGGCCATCGGCGTACCTACATCGGGGCCCTTCCCGGAAGAATTATCCAGGGATTAAAGAATGCGGGGTCAAACAATCCCGTTTTTATGCTGGATGAGATAGACAAGGTCGGAGCAGACTTCCGGGGTGACCCGTCCGCGGCTTTGTTGGAAGTATTGGACCCGGAGCAGAACCACGCGTTCAGCGACCATTACCTTAATGTGCCATTCGATTTGTCAAAGGTTATGTTCATCGCTACCGCCAACCTTGCAGACCCGATAATACCTGCGTTGAAGGACAGGATGGAGACAATCGAATTGTCCGGTTATATTGACGAGGAAAAACTAAAAATAGCCAGACAATATCTCATTCCTAGGCAAATTAGGGAAAACGGCTTGAAGGCCAATGACCTGGATCTCACCGACGAGGCGATACTGAATATAATAAACTTTTACACCAGAGAAGCTGGGCTTAGAAATCTGGAACGTGAGATTGCAAATGTCTGTCGTAAAATCGCCAGAAAGATCGCGGAAGGAGAAAAGAAAGTTCCAAGGGTTACCGCTAAGAATTTGAATAAATTCCTTGGCGTCGCCCGTATCCTTCCCGACTATGATAACAGAAAAGATGAAGTTGGCGTCGCCACCGGCCTAGCCTGGACACCCTATGGCGGAGACGTCCTATACATTGAGGCCACTCCCATGGAAGGAAAGGGCAATCTTCTGTTGACCGGTCAACTCGGAGACGTGATGAAAGAATCCGGTCAGGCCGCAATGTCATATTTTCGATCTCGGGCCGCTAAATTCGGTCTTTCGGAGAATTTTTATTTCTCTAAGGACATACATGTTCATGTCCCGGCCGGCGCAATTCCAAAGGATGGGCCATCGGCTGGGGTAACCATGGCTTCCGCTTTGGTTAGCGCTCTAACAGGTATTCCGGTACGCGCAGACGTAGCAATGACTGGTGAAATCACGCTTAGGGGTCGCGTGTTGCCTATCGGCGGGTTGAGGGAAAAATCGCTTGCGGCGCTGAGGGCTAGGATCTATACCATAATAGCCCCGGAACAAAATCAGAAGGACCTTGACGAGATACCGAAGCATATTCGAAGGAGACTCGAGTTCAAATTCGTCAAACACATGGATGAGGTTTTAAGACTTGCTCTCAAGGAGTATCCCAACGCAGACAATGTACCCCCTGGAGAGCCGGATAATCCCAAGAACAAGTCCAAAACCAAGAAAACTCCCGCGTCGGAAACAGAAACCGGCTCCTGATTATAAAATAGATGATACGGGTGGTGTCCTTTAAAAAGTAAGGGTCTCGAAACGAGACCCTTACAAATTTATTATCACTTGCTCGTCAATTTCTTAATATCATTTATGGCCCAACCGGATTTCCTTGACTTTTTCTTCCACCTGCTCCTGAACCCGTAACATTTCCTTTTCTATTTCCTGTCTAATATCCTCATATTCTTCGTTACTCAGACTTGGAAGTACTTCTATAGGTTTACCGAACGCCATAACAATCGTACTAAAAGGCAGTGGTAGTATCATCGAATCCCAAGAATGAAATTGAATTTTTCGGGTCGCCCAGCTAACAAAAGGTACCACTGGTTGACCGGTTTCCCTTGCCACCACCACTATACCTATCTTTACTTGCCGGGAAGGGCCTCGAGGAGCATCAACAGCCAAGCCTGAACAATACTTGCGTTCCTTGATAACGTCTATCATCTCCCATAGGGCTTCTTTTCCGCCCTTGGAAGATGATCCTCGTGTAGTATCATACCCCATCCGACGAATAGACCGATCTATCAATTCGCCGTCCCATGATCGGCTGACCATTACCACACCGGGATATCTCCGACAATAATAGACAGGAAACAGCATCGTCCCATGGAAGCATGAGCAAGCGAAGGGGCGCTTCTTACAAACCTGGTCTTCATATTCACTGTTGAGGAATATCTTCTTGGAAGTCAGGTCCACAAGGCGAAAATATCCAGTAACCAGACGGGGCACGAGGAAAAGTACTAATTTGTACCAGAACCGGTCGCCCTTTTCAACATTACGTTTTTCTCTGGCCAAAAAATCCCCTAAGCATCTAAATCAGTCTTGTTTTTTCAAGGTGAGTTTCACTATATGCACTCATGAAAAATTTCCAACGCTTCAACAGCAGCATCTCTAACATCTGCGTTAGGGTCTTCAGCGACCTTTTTGAGCGCTGGGATAGCAGAGCGTGATCCAATACGCCCCAGTATGGACGCAGTGTCGCCTCTTAACCCAATATCGTCGGACTGGAGCAGTTCTATCAATCTATCTATGATTGGGTCAAGGATACTAGGATTTCGATCAAGGGCCTCTTCCATGACCAAAAGGGCGCCCATGCGCTGAGAAAATTCAGGAGATATATAAATAGGAAGAAGAGCGTCAGGTCTTTCCTTTTCACATACCAGACCCGCGGCGTCTTCAGCTCTACCTGACAAGATCATGGATTTCAATATGATGGTAAGTGAAGCGCCGTCGTTCACTCCAATCAAATATTCGGCCAATTCGTCGGGTTTTATACCGCCAATAATAGTCATTCCATCATTTATAATGATGGCGGGGGTTGATTTGATCTTATATTTCTCTGAAATATCAGAAAAAGACAACGCGTCTATGATCGAAACATTGATTTGGGGATTGCTACAAGCCAGAATTAGAACAGACCGGACGGCTTCCGGACAATGAGGGCAACCTGTTGCTACAAATGTAAAGACATTGTTCGGGAACCTAAGTTCTTTTATCTTCTCTTTCTTAGAAAATGCTGCAGGCGCCGCCGCCGCTCCTAACCAGGCTATAGCGTCCAGAAATGGACCAAATTCGGGACCTTCAGGAAAAACCATGTAATTGATATTGGAATACTCTCCATTCGATAGAATCATGGACGGTTTTCCAGGGAACGGAGTCACCCCGCCCTCCTCTATTCGAATACGGTCTAGGGAAACGCCTTGGAGTTGCCGCGCTATGTTGGCGAAATTGGTCTCAACAACGTCTTGGCTGCCTGTTAGGTTCACAAAGAGCGTAACAGGTCGCTTCATATTCTGGCTTACTTCCTGAACACGTGTCAGATCATTGTCAGAGAGCACGGCTATTTTACCTTAATCCCCGGTCAAATCAATTTTAACAAAGCCTTGTGTTTCAAGGCGTGCCCGGCACAAAGCTCGTCGTAACCTGACCGGATCCTGGTGGCACAGCGTAAGGAGACTGCACACCTCTCACCGGGGCAGGCATGTAACTCCACAGATAGTCCCCCACTTGCCATAAGCCACCAACAGCCATCGGTACAATACCTTGAGGACTACTATTAACGGCGTTTTGTCCTTGCTGGTTAGGTGGAATAATTAGGGCAGGCTGACCATACATGTTCATCGGGCCTTGATAGGACCTGTCGTAGATCTCGGAAGAGCGCCCTATTGTGGCCGTGCAGAGCACAAAGACCATAGACATGACAAATAATGAGACATTTTTCATGAAAAGCCTCCAAAATAATTCGTCAATTTAATTATAACACAAGATAAGACCAAAATAAACAATGAGTGAGATTCCGAACGAGTACGTCAGAGTTTCTTGGAATAGCTTGACATCCCTTGGTCGGCATGACAGAGAGAAGAATAGTCATTGTCGCATGGGAGATTTTCGCATGACCAGGAATCGGGCCTTTGGAGTTTTTAGCGTAACCGTTATATTCTTTCTGTTTACCTTTATTATTGGTGATTCCATAGTTCTTGCCGGAAGATATGGTGGCGGATTTAGGAGTTCAGGCTCCTTTAGCTTCGGCAGAAGCTCTTCCTGGTCGTCTTCGACTCGTGGAACGTGGAACAGAAACGGTGGGGGGTTTTTCGGCGGCCATGAATCCTCCTCAGGTTATTCAAAACCATCTGGCGCTCCTTCCACTCCACATTCTTCTCCTTACTCAAAGCCTTCTTCTACGGGATCATCCGCAGGGTCAGGTTATTCTAAACCCGGGTCCAAACCCCAAGCCGAGCCATCAAGCGGTTCAGGATACTCAAAACCACTGTCCGGCGATACGGCCGTTGGGTCCAAAAATAGAACTTCTTCCGGTTACAAAAAACCCTCAGGGACTTCTGGTTCTTCAACGGGATTCTCAGGTGGTTCAAAGTTCGACAAACGGACAATCCAGGAACAGAGAAAAAAGACAGCTCAGGAATCCTTGAAGGCCTACCAAAACGAACAGTCGAAATTTAA
>JACWAG010000104.1 GCA_014874425.1 Syntrophaceae bacterium
ATATGGTAGTAGGAGGGCTCGCCATTGCGGCATTAGGAGCATGGGCCGTAGCCACTCACCTCCGCAGAAAAAGAGTGGTCGAGGAGAAAACAGACTAATGACTTCAGCCAGGCCATTTGGCGCCTATTCCTACATTGTTTACTGGAAAAATTCACACTACTCTACTATACTCAGTTCCAAGAGGACCATAATTCCTCAGACTTAATTTCTCAACCAGTTAGACCGAAAGAATAGGGAGGTATTCGTCATGAGAAGGATCGTTTCTTACATGATGTTTGTATGTTTGCTGGCCAGCATGATCGGCTCAAGCACTCTAACATTTGCCGCAGGCGACATCAAGGTTGGGATCATAGACACATATAGCGGTCCTCCGAGTTCTTACGGATTAGACGTCCTAGATGGATTCAAGTTGGCTTTGAACAAAATTAACGCCAATGGCGGAGTCCTCGGGAAAAAGATCACCTTCGTCACCAGAGATGACAAATTCAAGGTTGATTTGGGGCTGACCGAAGCTAAAGAGTTGATAATGAGAGAAAACGTCAACCTTTTGGTCGGCACCATCAATAGCGCAGTTTCTCTGGCGGTTTCCGATCTTGCCAAAAAGGAGAAAATCCCGTTTATTGTGACATACGGAAAGAGTTCTAATATTACCGGCTCCAAGGGCCACAAGTTTGTTTTCTCGATGAATGAAAATACCGAGATGATCGGGAAGGCCGCAGCGATCGGTCTGGCTAAACGTCCATTTGTAAAATACTGGATTGCGGGTGATGACTACGAGTACGGACACGCCATAGCGGACGCAGTCTGGAACCATCTCAAAAAAATCAAACCTGACGTAAAGTTGGTGGGGCAGTCGTGGTGGAAGTTGGGAGAGCCTGATTTCACACCGTATATTACTTCGATCCTTTCCGCAAAACCAGATGCCGTGATCGTGGCTACTGGAGGCGCTGGTTGTATTCCATTTTTAAAGGCCGCCAAAAACACGGGCTTCAATAGGAAGGTCGCAATCTACATGCATACGGCTACGGAATTGTCCACTCTGCGACCACTGGGACTTGACGCCCCGCAGGGAGTCATTGGAACAGCTAACTACTACTTCTATTACCCGGAAACCCCTGAAAACAAGATCTTCGTTGAAGAATTCAAGAAGGCTTACAATCGATATCCCTCATTTGGAAGCCTAATAGGCTGGTATACTGCGGACTTTATTGCCAAGGCGTATGAAAAGGCGGGCAAAGTAGACCCTGAGAAGTTTGCGGAAGCACTGTCCGGAATGACCATTGACAGTCCCATAGGGAAGCTCACTGTAAGGCAGTTTGACAATCAGTTGATGCTTCCCATGTTTATGGGTGTCACCAAAAAGGTTCCTGGTTATGATTTTCTTATCGCGACAGACATAGTGACCATTCCAGCGGAAGAAATTATGCCTTCCATAGAAGACATCAAAAAAGCTAGATCACAGGATTAGTTACCCAAGATTATCGATATGGATTTTTCGACGACGATTACATTTAATGGTCTTATTCAGCAATTCCTCGTGGGGCTTAGCCGGACGACCATTCTTTTCATTGTCTCATCGGGATTGAGTCTAGTCCTTGGAGTGCTCAGGATCCCGAATGTCGCTCACGGATCGCTTTACATGCTTGGAGCTTTTCTGTGTTATTCAGTCGCGACACTTTTCGGGAATAGTCCTATCGGGTTTTGGTTCGCCATATTGCTCGCTCCTATAGGTGTGGCCATTATCAGCCTGGCGACCGAACGAGGGCTTTTCTGTCATTTATATGACAGAGAACACCTTATGCTTCTTTTGTTTACATTCGCCTTGATGCTGATTTTCCACGATGCTGTAAAATTGATATGGGGCTCAGAGTATCGCTCCCTGACTCCACCCGTGATCTTTCAGGGATCTCTACCAATACTCGGCATGCCTTTCCCAAAATACAATCTTTTCCTGCTGAGTATCGGCCCGATTGTGGCTGTTGGTTTGTGGTTCCTTACTCAGCGCACGAAAATCGGTAAGATAGCGCGGGCTGCCGCTGTTGACCGCGACATGGTGGGCGCTGTGGGAATTAACGTGAGTTGGGTCTTCGCATCCGTGTTTGTTATTGGCTGTTTTCTAGCAGGGCTTGGCGGGGCCCTAGTCGCTCCTACCCAGAACATAACCCAGGGGATGGATCATACCATTATCATGGAGGCCTTTTTGATAGTGATTATCGGCGGCTTAGGCAACGTTTGGGGGGCATTGCTAGGGGCCCTTATTTTCGGCCTCACGGACTCGATGGGGATAATGATCTTGCCACAGTTTTCAATAGTATTCCCTTACGCCGCTGTTGTGATTGTTCTTATGTTTCGGCCTAAAGGGCTGCTTAGAGCGACTTGGTAGAGGAGTTGACCGTGGCGCCTGACGGATTATCCCGACTGAAATGGTTTACTCTCGGCATGGGCGTTCTAATTCTTGCTTTGTGCCCGCAGTTCCTGCCACGGTTTTTTACGTATTTGTTAGCTTTGATTCTGATTACCGGCCTGATGGCTACGAGCCTGAACGTTGCCCTTGGTTTCGGGGGCATGTATCAATTCCACCACGCTGTGTTTTATGGGGTAGGGGCCTATAGCGTTTCCTTAATGCTTATAAAAACAAACCTGCCCATTGTGTTGTGTTTTGTCACAGCGCCATTCGCGTCGGCTGTTTTGGCCCTTATCATGGGCTTTATCTGTGTTCGTTTGTCAAAACTGTACTTTGGAATGTTGCAGCTCTCGCTAGGTTCACTTGTTTGGGTCGTCGTATTCAGATGGTATTCATTCACTGGTGGCGATGACGGGCTACACGGGGTCCCAATACCTTCGTTAATCAGTTCAGTTAGCGGGTCATACTATTTTACATTAATAGTTTCGGTAGTTTCTTTAGGATTGATGTATGTCATCCTTAATTCTCCATTCGGTCAAATCCTTCAGGCTATTCGCGATAATCCTGAGAGAAGCGAAACCATAGGGGTTCATGTTAGGGCGCATCAACTGGTGACACAAGTAATAGCTGGTTTTTTCGCCGGTGTGGCCGGAGTCCTTTTTGTTACTGTAGAGGGTTCCGCCTTCCCGGACCTGATGTCGTGGACCCTGTCACTTGAATTTCTTATCATGTGTCTGCTCGG
>JACWAG010000105.1 GCA_014874425.1 Syntrophaceae bacterium
CTTTTAAAGCTTCCGCTTGTTCAAAGCCGGTTAAAGCCTGATTTTTTCCGATTATTTTACCGTCCTTTTAAATGATGGCTTTTGTATTTTTAGCTCCACAGTCGATTCCGGCGGTGATCATTTTCTAAACCTCCTTCGAATTCGAGGGCCGGTGAAAATAACCCGGCATATGGATCTATTTATTATCTGCGCCTAATTCATGGATCTTTAGAAGACGAACCCGCGGCAAGGATGACGCTTCCTATGCATAAGACATCTCTCGTCTCCGCAGAGCAAATGATACACTTTTCTTGAGAGCTATAAGCTCTAACTGATTCCCAGCGGGCATTTTTCACGTGTGATCGATCCTTTTAATATCATTCGGAAACTTGCAACATTTTTGAGTTGGATTTAATATGGTTTCAATTATCAGGGAGGTTTTATTTTGTCATGGAAGAAGAAATTCTAGCCAATCCCGACATAAGCGCTGAATTCAGGACCTTTGAAGAGCTTCTTTTGGAAAATTCAGGTCACGAACTGGAATATCTCGATTTGGTGTCAAAAGATCCATCGATAATGGACGCTGCGACACTCTCGTTTGCCATAAATAGTTTAGTGCGCCTGTCTGGTCCGCTTATGGAGAAATTGGTGGAATCTCTGAACCAGGACTATTTGCCGGACCTCAAGGAAATCATTGAAACAAAAGGGATCGATTTGGATAAAAAGCACGCCTCTAAACTCAAGAAAATTATTTTTGCGTTTCGAGATTCCAGTGACGAAGAAACAAAAGTAAACCTCGTAAAGGCATTACAAATCATGACGATTGTCAGGCAGCGTCGCCGCGTCACGTTGAACCTTGGAGAATCTTACAGAGCGCCTGACGAAGGGTGGCTGGACGAAGATTTTGGAGGGGACGAGGGCATTCTGGAAACCGTCAAAGCAGTAGAAGATCCTCGATGGAATCAACAGGAGGATTAGAAGCTTTATGCGATTGGAAAACTATCTAACTCCAATATCCGAACAAGGCCATCGTGTCTTGGATCTAATGAAGGTGGATCATAAACATGCTTCCGAATTGTTGGAAAGCCTTCCACGGGAAGAACAGGTAAACCTGGTTTCAAACGAGGCCCTGAACAACCCATTGAACGCTCAGGAACTTGTTTTTCTTCTTGATGATGATGAAGGCAAGAAGTTGGTCGATGAATTAGGAGATCGGACCCTTTTCCGTTTGATGAAGTCCCAGTGCTCAACACACATTGGAGTGCTATCACTTGTTGAGCCTAACCGCATACAATCGATCCTCGACCTTGATTCTGAACTGTTTTCGACAAAAGGGGTAACCGACCCTCAGACGGCGTATCATTGGCTGGTAAGTTTTCTTGAAGAAGATGAGGAAACATTTTCGAAGGTATTGAAGAGCCTAGACATCAAACTTGTGGCTTCCGCTTTCCAAGATAAAATGGTCCGTCCGGGGACAAATGTATCTTCGATGGTTTTGGAAGAAGATTCGGAAAGCGCTTTCGCCGCTGATTTTCTGATCAAACTAGACCGCGGAGAATTGAAACCGGACGATCTTGAACTCACTGATGAAGAAACTCTTGATATTCTTAAAAAGATCCATCTTCTGGATGAAAATTATTTTGTCGAGTTGGTTTCGCTCATGATGCGCGAGGAAGATCTGAAAACCCGCACCGCCGAGGAAGCTCTATCGCGCATCAATGATCAAGTCGGGGATATGAAAGACGCTGTTCAAGAGGCTGAAGACATGTTTGTCCCGTTGGATGATTGAATGTGGGCGGGCAATTAATTGAGGTTATCAATGACAGTGGCGGCGAATAGGCCGCCACTGTTTTTAGTTCTTGGGTTTGTCTGTTGGAGAACCAGCTGGAGCGGTCCCGTCAGGTTTGGGAGTGTCATTTGGAAGCAGAATTTGAACGTTCATCTTTTTTCTTAGGGAATCCGCCAACTTCTCGTATTGTTCCTGCTGTTTCTGATACTTGAGTTGCTCTATAATATAGTCTTTTACTTGATCGAAGGAGGCTTCTTCAGCAGGCTTTTTGTCTTCCAGATAGAGTATGTGATAACCGAATTTAGTCTTTACAGGTCCTTCTATTTGACCCTTTTTCATTTGAAATGCGACTTCTTCAATCTCCGGAACTAGGCTACCCTTAGGCATCCAGCCTAAATCTCCCCCATTGGTTTTGCTGGGACAAATTGAAACCTGGGACGCAACATCCGCAAATTTCTCTCCCTTTTTCAGTCTGGCAAGGACTTGTTTGGCGTCCTTTTCGTTATCCAACAATATGTGATGGAGTTTTACGCTCTCCGGAGTAGAAAATTCAGTCTTGTTTTGTTCAAAATATTTTTTCGCGTCCGCCTCAGTTGGCGCTGGGGTATTTTTTGTCGACTTGTCGAGAAGCAAACGGGCAAGAAGGTCGTTTCTGGTAAAATCCAGCAACTTCTGCGCGTCTGGAGACTTGTCTAGTCCTTCTTTCTCCGCCTCTGCCGCAAGAGCGTAAATATTGACGATATAATCGAGAGTCTGCCTTCTACCTTCCGGGGTCTGATAATAGTAACGGAATTTTTCAGGGACCGCGTTTGCCATCTGTTTCAGGTCCCCTTCAGTAATGGTTTTTGAACCTACTTTAGCCAACACTTGATCATCGGGTGGAGTTTTTGTCTGCTGTGCAAAAGCGCCTGGCGCGCATAGAAAAGCGCACAGGACAAAAACGCTCATAATTGGCCAAATATTACGTGAAGTTAGCAAGTTTTTGTTCCTTTCTAATAAATTTTAGCATTGTTACAACTAACCTCTTGTGTTGCTTATATATTAGTCAGCAATGCGCGTTATAACACACGAGTTTTTTGCAGTCAAACCTTCTTGATAACTCACGGAAGGTTTCATATTTTAGCCAAAATGTGCTAATATAGTGGTTTCATTAGTTGTTACTCTCTTGAAGAGGGTTTTCGACGTTGAGTGGAAGAAAAAACATTGCGAATCTGTTTATATTTATATAGATATAGTGAAATATGATGGCTTGCGCTGGTTGACGAGAGTGGCTAATATATCAACAATCATATAGCTGACCGTCTATCTGTTGACCAGGCGTCGAATGGCGCCGTATTAGAGGGTTTGTGGTCTTGATTGGTTTTCGTATCAATAAGTCATTAATTTATGGCCTGATTCTCTTGGCTACATTTTTCGGGCTGGTATCATGCGGTAGCCAGACCGGAGGGTTTGTTTCGACTGTCCCACCCAATCCGCCAAGCGCGCTAAGTTTTGAGAAAGTGGATCAAGGACTTCTAGTTACTTGGCGCCCGGTCCCGGGGGCGTTGAAATATACCTTGTTCTGGGGCCCTGAAAAATACGAATATAAAAAACTCGTAGAAACCAGGTCCCCTGCGGTTATCATCAAAGGAATGCAGAATGGAGTCTTGAACTATTTCGCCGTAACATCCGCCTCAGCGCACGCTGAAAGTCGATTCTCTCATGAAGCTCCATTTATTTATGACTCGGACCCCAAGAACGCGCCATTGCATATGCAGAAGGCAATGAACCTGGTTACAAGTGGTCATGTCAAAGAAGCGCTTCTGCATGTTGGCGCCGCGATTGAACTCGATTCCAGGAATCCTGAATATTATCGCGAGAGGGCCAAACTTAGAGAACAGCTTGGTTTGCAGAATGAGGCCAAGAAAGATTTGGCCATCGCGGAAAAACTTTACATGAAAAAGCGCATATCTTTTAAGGAAACGCAAGCAGCCCCACCAGAAAACGACTAAAAAGTCTTCTTTTTTCTATTTTTCAGAAATGTTTTGGCGCCACAAGCATGGAGTTTTTCTTATTGTTTCGTTGGTTCACGCGTCGAGTAAAACATGATTTTGTTCACCGTCCGCTTGAAATCCAAACCAAATCCTGCGATTACTAAAAGATAAGAGTTTTCATAGGGACATCATCCCGAATTGTGGATTCTTATCGATTTCCTGACATCATGAGTGAGGCTATAACGTTTGCCGATCTGGTTATTTATAACTATTGCAATTTTGCTGACCACAATGATTTTGGAAATCGCTCGTTTGATTCCAGTTTTATTAAGAGGGCTCAAACTTGAATCCGATTTGGATCTTCCCCAAGCTTCATCATCATGTCAGGCCACCGGCCGTTTGAGCATAATTGTTCCCGCGAAAGACGAAGAGACCAACATTAAGGCGTCGGTAGAATCGATTCTTGCGTCATCCTACGACAATCTTGAAATAATTCTCGTAGATGATAGAAGCCATGATGAGACATGGCGATTGATGGAGCATTTGCAACAGAGTGACCATCGAGTCAAAAGCGTCCAGATTGAAAAGTTACCTGCTGGATGGACTGGCAAGACCCATGCGATGTATGTTGGAGCCGGAGCAGCTTCTGGTGACATATTGCTGTTTACCGACGCGGACGCCCTTTTCTCTAAAGACCTTTTAGTAAGGGCTATGAGTTTTTTTATGTCTAGCCAGCTAGACATGTTAAGCTTAATTCCGGGTTTTAAACAATGGGGCTTTCTTGAGAAAGCGATTTATCCACACTTGGCGCTTGGTATCTCATTTTTTTACCCAATTACATCGGTGAATGATCCTCTGTCGGACGCTGCGGTTTCTTCAGGCTGTTTCATCATGATGTCCAGGAAATCCTATAATGAAGTTGGCGGATGGCGCAGTCTCAAAGATCGAATTACCGAAGACATCGCTATGTCGAGATCTGTCAAAGCCTTGGGTCTGAAGTTGCACGTGGGTCGCTCGGATCTTGTTCAGACAAAACCATTCGATAGTCTTTCTGAATTGGTTCGATTTTGGCGACGA
Source organism: Syntrophaceae bacterium (assembly GCA_014874425.1). GTDB lineage: Bacteria > Desulfobacterota > Desulfomonilia > Desulfomonilales > Desulfomonilaceae > CAJBEZ01. Next base: position 4,819 of record JACWAG010000105.1, read on the forward strand.
ACATTTTGTGGAGGTTTGGAAAATAGTCCGATCAAAGTCATTAGGTTATGGCTTAACTATGCGCCTCTTTTGATCCCGTTCGGTCTGGTGGTTTATTTTGCTGCAAAAATGGCTACTAATGGTAATATTGCTTTAGATGAGTCAATACTATTTGTCATGAGCATAATGACTATTCTTACAATTGAAATCCCTTTCGGGATTTTTTTGAAACATTATCATGGCAGATGGTTGTATACTCTGTTATCTCCCTTAGGGGTTTTTACTGGTTTTTGGATTGCTACCTGGGTATTGTTCACGAAAATGCTTGATATTGGAATAGAATGGAGAGGGTCTGTTTATAAGTAAGAAAGCCGGAGAAAAACTTGACCCTGCAAACTTTTTGTTGGTATCATTCCGCGCTGTTCGGATCAGTCCCTTGACAAAGGAGACACACCACATGAGGAAAGATCGTTTTTGGTTGACCAAAACATGCGCCATAGTGGCGACATTTTTGATTTTCCTGGTTCCGGTATCCACCTTCGCCGCTGATTTCAAGACATTTGACAGCGATGAATACGGATTTTCCATGAAATATCCAGCCACATGGATCAAGATTGATAAGCCGCAAGGGAATTATTATGTGGTATTTCAAGATCCAGACCTAACTGACAATTTTAGGGCTAAAATTCACGTCGCGGCGCACAAACCCGTCAACGACCCGCTGAATGTTTTTCTTCAGGAATTGCGAAATGGTATAACGGATCTCCAGAAGGGTACTGGCACGGCAAAAGAAAAGCAGGAAGTGCGCATCCTCGATGAAGGCGAGTTCAAATGTGGGGTTCCTGGCGCTTATTATTTTTTCATCCAGGCTTACGAAAATAGCCCCAAAACATGGATGGACATTGTCATAGTTTTCTACAAACTCGATCAGACCCTCATAAGGGTTTCGTGTCTGGCTCCATCCAAAAGTATGGAAAAGTTTCACGAATTATTTAATGAGGTTCTGACATCAGTCCATTTCAAAACCGCGGCGCCAGCATCTAACCAAAATGTTCAGCAAAAGGAGGCCCCCGGCGCGCCGGTTCAAGCGAAGCCAAGCGCTCCTGCCCCAGTTGAGGCTTCTCCTCAGTCTGCGGCCCCTGCTCCTCAACAACAACAACCAGCTCAACAACCAGCTCAACCACCATCATCAGTTAGACAGGATTCCACTCCGGTTCCTCCTCCTGGACCAGCCCCCGCAGGACCAGCGCAAAGACCAGGTCCAAGGGGACCAGCGCGTGATTCAGACCGACCCGCTACTGGAATTGTGAACTGATTGAGTATTCACATTACGCGGACCCTTCATGTGAGGTTTTGACCTTATGAGACTTAAAAGATTTTTAAAAGTCTTTGGAAGACATGAAGGGTTCAAAAAACTTCTAAAAGGTCTTTCCGGTGTCAGGCCAAGGCTGGTTGATATAGACGCGTCACGAGACCGCGCCCTTACGCTTGCCCAAAAACATGAGCCTAAAGGGGATCACTACGAACTCCGAAAAGCCCTGTCCGAATTAAATGTTTCATTTGACGAAAATAATTTTCATAATACGCTTTCACTTCTGAAATTCCTGACCAGCGTTTTATTTAAAGATATTTCTCCAGAACCACCTACTCACATCAGGGAAAGAATCCTTCAGTTCAAGGGGCCTCTTTTTTTCTTTGTCAATCACTCCTCCTATTTTGATTACGCGCATACATCCGAACTATTGAACAAATTGGGGTTGCCAATACCTGTTACCCATGTTTCCGGGGGTGTCACTACTGGGTGGGTCGCAAACTGGCTTAAGGCGTTTCGGACCTTGGAGGTCCAGAAGACATTCTCACCTGTTCAGCATAGGGCTTATTCGTGGTTTTGCGCTGCCCTTGCAGAAGCTGGAGAAGTTCAGGCCCTCTATGCCAGGACTAGCCGTTATACCGTAAGATCAAGGGACGGTGTGCTTAGGGAACCTTACGTGCCTCATGGCGTGATCGCCGGAGTAAAAGCAACCGGTAAGGCGCTTATGATTCCTGTTTCCATTTCCTACTCAATCATCCCGGAAGATAGTTACCTCAGCTCACCATGGTTTTTTCCCGTATTGTCTATGTTCCCCAAAAGACGGGCAATGTTGATTCCTTTTGTTTTCGGACTTGGGTCTTCAGAGAAAGCTATCAAGAGGATAGAAGGTATCTTCGGAGATGTCGCAACAACGCTTGGTGAACCTTTCGAACTTGCTGATGACAATTCTCTCTCCCTTCAAAGGATTTCTCATCTCGCAATTGAAGAGATCGCCAGAAATAAAGTTATTCATCCTTCTCAACTTGTTGCAAAGTCTATCCAGGGTTTTGAGAGAATCGACAGGAAAAATTTACGGGAAAAAGTGGTTGAAGAAGTTGAAAACACCAACGCTTTCTTTAAGACACGTTACAGGAGAACACCGCCTTTTCATCCGCTGATCACTTCCGACCTGAATCAGGCCATTCGACAAGGTTTGAAAGTTTTGTCTGGCCGACGGGCGATTTCCTGGTCTGTCTGGAGACGCGATTATTTACCTCGAAACGTTTCTTTGTTGAACTTTTACGCGTATCACGCTGATCGCCGCATTTATCCACTTAGGGGCCGCAACACATTGACTGTGGTTAACGCGGGAGCGTGGGGATACACTCTGGCGCTGCACATCGGGGGAAACCTCCTTAAAAAGAGTGAACTCTCCGAGCATGCTCTCATTCTGTACGACTCCAGGGAAGATATCATTGAGAAACTGACCGTTGAACGGAAACATCCGTGGATTTTCAAGGACGTTATAATTCCGAGGTCCGTACGGCCCGAATCGGATATCATCGCAGCTATAGGCGATACTTCTCTTATCCTTTTGGTAACCCCCAGCAAGTATTTCTATTCTACCATGACCAAGATTCTGGAGTTGGCGCCTGAGGGAAGCGATCTTGTAATCGCGACGAAAGGATTTATCCCTGAAACCGGATTGTTGCCATGTCAGACAGTAAGAGAGGAACTCGAGCGACTAGGGAAAAGAATGCGTATCTCTGTGCTATCCGGGGCAAACCTGGCCCATGAAATCATCCGCGGTGGCGCGGGTGTAACTCAGATCGCTTGTGATCATTACGAAACCTTCGAACGACTTAAACCGTTAATCGAAACTCCTCTTTTTCGGGTGGTCTACTCAGGCGATGTCATCGGAACCACGCTGGCCGCTGCGCTTAAGAACGTTTACGCAATCGGATATGGTATACTCGAGGGATCAAAGCTGGCGCCTGAGAATTTCCTCGCGACTTACGCAACGCTTGTAACGGCCGAAATCAGGGACTTTGGAGCGCTCCTCGGCGCGTCCCCCGAAACTTTTGACGCTGAGAGCCAGGTATGGATGGCTGACTTGCTAGCTACTTGTCGTGGAGGACGTTCCTCCAGTTTCGGACGTGATCTCGCCCAGATGGATGAGAAACAGGGCAAAGGGAGACCGGCAAGGGTTTTGTTGGAACAGTACAGGAAAAAGATGATCGCGGTAGAAGGTTTTGAAGCGTCCCGCTTTGCCCAGAGAATCGCCGCCCAAAGGGGTTTCCATCCTCCTATATTGGGTGAAATCTACGCAATTCTGCACGGAGGGAAAAACATAAACATCCCTGACTTTATGGAAAAGTCGTTGGACGCTCTCAACAAAAGAGAGGCTTCTCTAATAAGCGCCAATGTCAGGACACGGGCCACGCGGCATTGAACTCTCCTACCGAAAACAATTGATTTGGATTCCGGATCAATCGTTCCAGTTAGCCTAATCAACAAACCTGTTCAAACGATAATTCAAGATCGACGTGTAATCTTATTTAATTGGTGAACTCATGGCATCAACGTATTTTATAAAGGACTTCAAGGATGGGGACCAAATTCTCCAGTTTTTTGAATTGAGGGCGAAAGGCTCTAGAAAAACTCGAGGGGGCCAAGACTATCTCGACTTGAAATTGGGGGATTCTACTGCCGAGATATCTGCTAAACTCTGGCCAGAAGCCCTTGAAAAATGGGGAGCGGATTTCGAAATTGGCTCCATTGTAAAAGTTGAAGGCCGAATTGAGATGTACAGGGACAGGGGTCAGCTCATAATCGAGAAGATTCGAAAAGCTGACGAGAACGAAGTCCCCAACATTTCTGATGTTATCAAATCAACTGAATACAATGTTGATGAACTTTATGCGGAATTGATCGGTCTTACGGAAACACTCGAGCCTTTGGAATTGTCAAATTACGTAAAAGAGATACTGGAGAGGACTGCGGATCAATTCAAGAGGGCCCCTGCGGCTATGATGATCCATCACGCCTACAGGGGTGGACTGATTGAGCATACATGGTCTGTGACTCAAAAAGTCTTGGCTATTTTGGAAATCGAGCCAAAGATAAATCGTTCTGTGGCCATTTCAGGAGCAATACTGCATGACATCGGCAAATTACGGGAAATCACTGTCGCTACCCGAAAACGAACCATAGGTGGAAGGTTGATTGGCCATATAACTTTGGGCGTAACCTTTCTTGGCGAGGTTGCTTTGGAATTGGGGCTGGAGAATGAACCGTGGCTGTTGGATCTTGAACATATCCTTCTCTCCCACCACGGCGAGCCGGAATTTGGAGCGCCGGTCCGTCCGTTTACACGAGAAGCCATATTAATCCATTTTGTTGACAACCTTGATTCTAGACTCAAGATAATTGATGAAGCTCTATTATCAGTAGATTCCGAGGGATTCTCACAATATAATAAATGGCTCGAGGGGCGCGCCTATTCAGGCGTCATCCCAAGGCCTCCGGAGGGAGACGATGTTTGAACTTGAGCAAAAACTGGCGGAAATAAGACAGAGGCAATCGAACCTCAGAGGTTATCTTTGACCTCGATAACAAGATTTCTCGACTAGATGAAATTGAAAAAACCCAGTCCAATGAAGGTTTTTGGAATAGCTCTGGACAGGCGAAAGACGTTTTACGCGAGCAAAAACAAATCACTAAAATATTGCATAATTTCCAGGGGCTTGACAGAAATATTGAAGATGCCGAAGCGCTCCTGGAGCTTGCGCTTGAAGAGGATGACCAATCCGTTCTCGAAGAAGTTCAGCAAAACATTTCAAATCTTGAAAATTATATTCATGAAATGGAAGTTCAGCGTCTGTTCACTCAAATTGAAGACTCTGGTTCAGCTATAGTCGAAATACACGCTGGGGCAGGCGGGACAGAAGCTCAGGACTGGACAGAAATGCTGCTTCGCATGTACCTGCGCTGGGCTGAAATCGAAGGATACAAGGCTGAAATCCTGGATTCCTTGCCTGGAGAAGAAGCTGGCTTGAAGTCCGTCACATTTTCACTCGACGGAGAATATGCTTACGGTCGGTTAAGAGCCGAAGTAGGTATTCATCGTCTGGTTAGAATTTCACCGTTTGACGCAAATTCCCGACGGCATACCTCATTCGCCGCATTGTTCGTCTATCCGAGCGTAGATGACGATGTCGAAATCGAAATCAATGAGTCAGATCTTAAAATAGACACCTATAGAGCATCCGGAGCTGGGGGTCAGCACATTAATAAAACTGACTCCGCTGTAAGGATTACCCATTTGCCTACCAATATCGTAGTACAGTGTCAGAATGAACGCTCCCAACACAAAAACAAGGCCATGGCCATGAAAATACTCCGATCCCGACTTTATGACATGGAACTGGAAAAGAAGAGAGCTGAGAAAGACACCCTGCATAAAGGCAAGAAAGATATAGCGTGGGGATCGCAGATCAGGTCATACGTGCTCCAACCCTATCAGATGGTAAAAGATCACAGGACCAATTGCGAGATTGGCAATGTTCAGGCCGTACTGGATGGGGACATCAATAAGCTGATTGATGAATTTTTACTATTTGAAGCCAGAGGAAAAGCTTCTAACAGTTGCAATTAAACTCTAGTGGTTACAAGGAAGGCGGCCAGGGATTTATACACCAAATTTAGCGAAGAGTTCTTCGTTCGATGGTTCGGTCATTTTAGCGCCATCAGGAAAAAGCAGTGTTGGAATTACGAATCTCCCGTTCATTTTGATGACAAGGTCCCTTGCCCCTTCTTCTTCATCGACATCGTGCCATTCATATTGAATCCCGTGATCATCCAGGAATTTTCTCGCTCTTTTAGCGTCCGGGCACCATTTAGCCCCATACATTACTAAATGATCAACCTTGGTTTCCATATTCACGTCCCCAATGTACAGATGCAACAAAGAAACTGGCCAGGATCATCAGCGCTTACGTTTCGCATCCCGTGAGGCGCCATGCCTGGCACATAGACCATGTCACCAGGTCCACATAATTTTTTATTCAAGATTTTGTCAGTCTTCGGGTCGGCGTCCCAACATTCGAATTGTCCTGAAATAATATACATTGTTTGTTCGTAGGCATGATTGTGAGTGGGAATTGCGCCATTCGGACCAACCGTGAACAGCCTGAGCCCGTAAGTTGGCGCTCCTTGAGCGTCCTGACCAACTTTTGATAACCATCGGACACTCACATCTTTCGCATAGAATGATTCGCCTTTGTAAGGTACAGCCCCCACCTTCGTTTCTTCTACATTAATTGCCTTCATTGTAATCATTTTCTTGTCCTTAGTGTTTTCTCAGTTTTAAACAGCGGCTTCCAAAATTTTTACCAGAGTCGCCGGGCTAGATATTCCCTATTCCTAACCACAATACATCATAGACGTTCAAATGATCAACCATGACTGCTATAGGCATACACATGGGGAAGATCAGGGGTTTCGCGCCTGTTGATTTTTTTGCCGGAACTCCACAATATAGAAATCTGGCGTCTAGGACAAGAGTGTCAGACGGAAAGGAAATATATGAATTCAGGGAAAATCCTGGTTGAATTATCTCAGGTCTCCGTCAGAATCGGAGACGCATACATATTGTCAAATATAGACTGGGTGTTTCGTTCAGGAGAGAACTGGGCGATCCTGGGGCATAATGGCGCTGGAAAAACCACTTTTCTGAGCCTGGTCCGTGGAGACATCTGGCCTGCTCCTCGATGTGGTCGACGTCTTTATCATGTGAATGGCGAGCCTCAATTCGGACCAATTGGATTTCATGAGAAAACAGGCTCTGTGTCCTCCGATCTGCTTGACCGTTACAGAGCCAACGGATGGAACCTCACCGGCCTGGAAGTAGTCTGCACCGGCTTCAATAGGACGGCGTTTCTTTATGAGAAGCCCACTGACTCAATGCTAAACAGCGCTCAGGAAGTCCTGACTATGCTTAATTTGGAAGAGTTGTCAGATCGGCGCATACTCACTATGTCGTTCGGAGAGGCGAAAAAGGTCTTAATCGCGAGAGCCTTAGTTCACCAACCCGACATTTTATTTATCGATGAGTTCTGCGCCGGATTGGACGCTAGATCAAAAGACAGGGCACTGAATTTGATTCAACTGGTAGCTGAACAGGGAACACAAATAATCTGCGCCGCACACAATGTTGAAGAGGTTCCGGATGCCATAACCAACTTATTAACTCTTGAATCTGGAAGAATTATCGCATGTGGCCCTATGGCGAAAAGATCAGTAAGTACAAATACCGGACCCGTAAAAGACACAGAACACGCTTGTGAAAAGACCAACACGCCAAAATTGGAGCATACCACTGGGGGGGCGCCGTTAATTGAAATAGAAAAAGTTGATATGGTGGTAGGCGGCAGTTGTATCGTCAAAAGAATAGACTGGACAGTGAAAAATGGCGAAAACTGGGCGTTGTTGGGCCCAAACGGTTCGGGTAAGACTACATTACTCAAACTGATCGTCGGGGAGGAACGACCCGTATGGGGAGGAGTAATTCGGAGATTTGGTAAAGATGATCTTCAAACCATCGACGAGATCAGACAACGCATAAGTCTAGTCACACCAGACTTCCAGGCTGACCACATGTTGCGTCAAACAGCCCTAGAAATGGTTCTTTCCGGGTTCTATGGAAGCGTTGGACTTCCTCATGAGCCTACAGAAGAACAAATCCTTACCGCCCAATCATGGTTTAAGAAGCTTGGTATACAGTCGATCGAAAACCGCCAGGTCTGTGCTCTATCTTATGGCCAAATCCGAATGTTACTCATAATCAGGGCTTTAGTGACCAACCCAAGGCTCCTAATTCTCGACGAGCCTACAACCGGACTCGACCGCAAAGCCAAAAACGATGTTTGGGAAGCTGTCAACCAGGTGATCGAAGAAGGGACCAGCGTGATATACGTAACCCATGATCACATGGAAATATGGCCTTTTATATCTCATGTGGCCATATTGCGAAATGGCCGGATGATTTTTAAGGGCGAGCGGAAGCAGTGGGAGAATTCTGTTTTCTCCATTTCTCAAGATACTGAATAGCCCCCAGAGCAGCGTCCTCCGGAGCATACTCGTAGGTATAAAGTTCCACTGTTACAAAACCTTTGTAGCCTATTTCTTCAATGGTGTTCAATACTTTGGACAGATCGATTGCGCCATGACCCAACATGAGATGATGGTGTACCCTCGTCGCTGCTATGTCTTCAAGATGGAAATGGTGAATGTAGTCTTTCATGCTGTGGATGAGTTGGGATGGATTTTCATTTACACAATAGAAATGGCCAATATCAAAGTTTATACCAAAAACCGTCGGGTCCAGATCTTCGATAAGATCAAGGAACTGGACGCTATTTTCGACTAGTAGACCAGGTTCAGGTTCTATCAATATCTTTATACCTTTTTCCCTGGCCGCGCCTTCCACCGCCATCAAACCTTCCATGTACAGTCGAAGACCATCGTCTCGACTAATGCCATCTAGTGGACCTCCTGGTTCAGTAGATATATTTCTCGCTCCCAGTTTCTCGGCAAGATCTATACATCGAAGAGTATAGTCAATGCGCTTTTCCCTCAGAGCACGGTCGTTTTCTATCCAGGAGGGATGATAAGTATCTCCATCCGCGTTATGCATGAAGGCGTTAATGTTCGATATCGAGAGCCCATTATCTGAAAGGGCCTTGCGAATTGTAGTGATGTCCTCATCACTCAGGTGAAGCGGAAAAGCGTGCGGGACGTCAGCCATTATCTCGATTCCTTCGTATCCTAACCCTGAAACGATCTTGATTGTCTCCAGTATGTTGTACCGAAGGAACGCATTGGAGCTAAACGCGAAATTCATTCGTTTTTACCTTCCACTTTGACTATCTATTCGAATGTTCTTGAGGAATTCAAGGGCCTGACGAGCAGAGTCTTCAGGACGTCGAAGGAATGTGTAGAGTTCCACGGTGGCAAAACCATTATAACCACTATCACCAAGGATTTCTAAAAGCTTCGGGAAATCCATATCCCCCGTCCCTGGGACAAGATGATAATGCTTCCTGCCCCGGATATCTTCGAGGTGCACGTGAAATGTTTTCTGACCCAAACCTTTGATGACCGTTGCTGGGTCCTCACCAAGGACGTGGCTGTGACCAAGATCGAGATTCGCCCCAAGCCATGGCGAATTGACATGTTCTAGCACAATCGCCAGTTCTTCGTAACGTTCAACAAGGAGACCCGGTTCGTATTCGATGCCGATACGAATAGATCTCTCTTCGGCGTATTCCAAAAG
>JACWAG010000106.1 GCA_014874425.1 Syntrophaceae bacterium
GCCTTTACGACCTTTCACAACAGGCCCCATGACGAGCACTCTGGCATTCGGGGGGAAATCCATGACCTGATCAACCATTTGCTGGATCGTCATGGAACTTATGGGCTTACCACATTCCCAACAATGGGGAATCCCAACGCGGGCATAAAGTAACCTGAGGTAGTCATAAATTTCCGTGATCGTTCCTACCGTGGACCTGGGGTTTTTGGATGTGGTTTTTTGTTCGATACTGATGGCCGGGGATAATCCTTCAATCAAATCTACGTCGGGTTTGTCCATAATCTCAAGGAACTGTCTTGCATACGCGGACAAAGATTCCACATAGCGTCTCTGTCCCTCGGCGTAAATTGTATCGAACGCCAGGGTTGACTTTCCGGAACCAGACAGGCCTGTAATGACCACCAGCTTATCGCGTGGTATCTCTATATCAATATTTTTCAGATTATGTTCGCGTGCTCCGCGAATCACTATCGCCTTGGATGCCATATGAAATCCTGTAACTCCGGACGCTCTTCCGATTAGATTCTATGCGCGTAAGATTCATATTATAACGATGCTCAAAAAAAATCTGCATAATCCACCTGACGCGCTTTTAGCCAAGTGTATGTAATTCTATTAGTATTTATAGACTATGTCTTATCTTTGTCCTTTTTAGTCAATATTATAACAAAATAACATAAACTATTTGTTGACTAAGGCACGGGGCCGTGTTATTTCCGCTGTATTTTCTGGGAGGCGGAAATCGGACGCCTTTCGGAGTTTATTTTTCCAGTAGGAGGTATGGATATGTTGTTCCCTTATTCCGATGCGGCGATTGGAGTTCCCGAACCTCCCGGCGACTTCGAAAGCAATTACCGGCACCTAAAAAGAACCATTAACACCGCAATCAAGAATGGAGTTGCACTTGACCAATTAAACCTAATTCCTAAGAACTTTTCTGAAAAGCCTCCTAAAAATCTTTCCCGAGAAGATCTTCTCCGCCTTCTAAAACTCATCAGACGCATAAAATCCCGTTGCGAATCATTGCTTGAACCGCCTGTGCCGGCGCAACTGGAAAGCGACATTCTTGCCAAAAGGCCGGAGGATCGCCTTCCATGGGAAACTGAAGCGCTTGACAAGATTGAGACATGGAAGGAAGCTCTAAAAAATGTTAGAGCTGAAGTTAGAATCGAACTCAATCAGCACTTAAAATCCAAATTCTTTCATGAAAAGCGCAAGTAGATTCAGCTAAACGCTGTCTTATAGCTGTTTCTACAATAACGCGTCACCTTCCGTGTGGACGGCGTTGGGTATTTAAAAGCCAACGCCTGTTCTCGCGAGGTCATCCGGTTTCCAAAATGTGAGTCTCCGTCGACGGCCTCGTGTTCTTGTGAAGAATTCAAGCAGCGTTACTATTCTGGGTATGAATCAAATAACTTTCCCCATTTTGAATTCTTCTTAAACGCCTCGATTTGCGGACGGGCTTTGAACGGCCAGTAGATGTAGTCGTGATAAAAGAATGATCCAAAGACGAACAGATAGACCAGAGGCGTCCTAAAGAACAATTTTTGCAAGGGCTTAAGAGGCCCAAACCAAATGAAGTTGCCTATGGCGGACGCCGCGTTGTTCCCAACTGAAAAACCCCAATTTTCCTGCGAGATATCCTCTCCAACGACTTCAATTTGATCCACATCGCCGACCCCAAGATCGGATTCATGAGCGATACGTATGAAGTCCAGTTTCATGGGATCGAACCCCATTAGCTTGGCAGCGACTGCGTCTATCGCCGCGCAATCACCTGATGCCAGCATCAGATCCTTTTCTACAGGAGTCATGGTCCTTGGTCCTGGACCGCATCCCGCTACGGTACCGTCCATTACGGAAAATATTCCCGCATGTATTTCCTTCTGAATGTCCAGGAGATCATTGAGCGTAGCATGAATGACCGAATGGGTATAATGCCTCTTGGTATTTAGCAAGCCACCGAATGCGTTTTTCATGGACCCTGTGGTTCCCGTATATATATGGCACTTCACTGTAGGCAAATGAATGATATTCTTGCCTATAAAATATTCAGGGATGGTTATTCCGTCGGTAAATATACTGTTTAGGACCCTCATTTTCGCTTTGGGCTGATATTTAACCCATTTGATGTCCGACTCACGGAAGTTATAAAGGACAGGTATGTTATGTCTCCGGAATATGGGGACGTATTTGTTTAGCTTTTCTCCTTTAAACGCGTCCGTTACCACTGTCTCGTTTTGAACACAGACTATATCTTTATATCCGGCTTCCTTCAGGGTAAGAATTACACCTTCAAGTTGCCACGGGGTGGTATTTGCGCTTAGAAACGGAAAATGCCAGGAAATATTATCCTTAAGAATTACGGTCCGAGAAGGATCGAGGAACTCCGTGAAACGCGCTCGTTCCATAGTAAGCTTGATGTCTTCGATCACCGTTTCAGGCTTTGTTTTTGTTACTGCTACCAGAGCTTTTTTGGCCATTTCTACCTTCTTGTTGTTGTTTGACTGTTATATTCTGTAACTATTATTTGCCTTAAAAACAACACTATAAAGTATTCTTGACGGTATTTTAAGATGAGCGGCAGTTTTTTATTGCTGGATATTTCTTGACAAGCCTCGGCCCAGACGGTAATTTTAGAAATTCAAACGGGCCGTTAGCTCAATTGGTAGAGCAACTGACTCTTAATCAGTAGGTTTGGGGTTCGAGCCCCCGACGGCCCACCAAAATTCCCGCCAGTTCCATTTTTCTTAATGTGTTCAGGTTATTCCAATATTAGTTTACCCGGCGAAA
>JACWAG010000107.1 GCA_014874425.1 Syntrophaceae bacterium
ACCCTGAGGGAAGAGTGCTAAAACTATACGAGGGTCTTCTAAACACTGAACCCGAACAGGAAGTAAAAGATTCCGATGACATAATCCATCGCACTTGGAGCCTTTGCGACGAAAACGATGTTCATGGAATAGTGGAGTTTCTCAGGGAAAAGAGCCTCTTTATAGCTGATGGTCATCATCGCTATGAAACATCTTTAGCCTATCGCAGGGAAACGGAAGTCCAAAATCCTTCCACCACAGATCAATCTCATAAATACGTCATGTCATATTTTACTTCCATGTCACATCCTGGATTGACTGTCTTGCCTGCGCACCGGATGTTGAAAGATCTGAAAGATTTCGATAAGGACGAATTGCTGCGTAGGATGAGTGACTGTTTCGAAATTCATGATTTGGACTACGACATTAGTGATTTAGAAAGAGCCTCTAAACTGTTGTCCTCGAAATTACATGAATTCGCGGAGGTTGGTGGTTATTTCGGAATGCTGCTCAATGGAGAAAAAAGGTTCCGCTTGCTTAGTTTAAAGGACCCGGAAATCTTCTCTTCGTTCTTGGATGCCAACATTCCTGAGTCCCTAATCAATTTGGATGTAACTATATTTCGGGAATTAATTCTTGGACACGGCTTCGGTTTGGACAGAGAGGGTTCTGAAAACCATATAGAATACACCCCGTCCGCTGCAGACGCTTTGAGAAAGGCTCTACTTGGGGAAATTCAAGTCAGCTTCATTCTAAACCCTACTAGAGTAGATCAAATGAGAAAGGCGGCTGAGCTAGGCCAAAAACTGCCTCATAAATCTACTTATTTTTATCCTAAGATATCGTCCGGGCTTGTATTGAATGTATTTTGACCCTATCAGGCCGGTTCGCAGGTTGCTTGATTGGACTTGAAGGCACAATAGAAAAATTTGGGATTTATGTTGCGGAACCATGCGGAAACAATTGATGGTCTTTTCCGAAACAAGGTGCGAGTGGTTCAGGCGTCCAAAGGTTATCGAGTATCGGAAGACGCCATCATTCTTACCTGGTTTGCCAAACCAGGCCAAGGAGATTTTATCCTTGACGCCGGCGCAGGTTGCGGGGTCATTGCTTTTGGGTTGACCATAAAGAACCCGTCCGTAAAAGTTGTGGGTCTGGAAATCCAGGAAGGACTGGTGGGTAGAGCACAACGTGGGGTGTTGCTGAATGATTTGGGTTCAAAGGTCTTTATGCTTAGAGGAGACCTTAGAAACTCCGATTTGTTCCTCCGCAAGAATGTGTTTGATATGGTGGTGTCCAATCCCCCCTACTACAAATCCGGTTCAGGCATAGTGAGCCTAATGAGCGAAAAGGCCCTCTCAAGACATCAGATAATGATGCCTCTTGCCGCTTTGTTTCTTGTGTCTTCGAAACTCCTAAAACCAGACGGAAGACTCTGCCTTATTTATCCAGCTAATGGATCGCAACAGCTTGAGCAAGCAGCGGCTGTCTCCGGGTTTAAAATAAGTCGAAGATTGTGGATTTACACGCATGAAGCCGCTGAGTCTGCGCTTGTTTGCATCGAAGCTCAAAAATCCGACCATGATAGAAGTTCAGTTGAAGAAAAACTTTTTCTCTACCATACAAACGGAATTAGGACTCCTCAAGCGGAAGCTATTCTTGCAGGAGAGGAGTGGGTGAGTTAAAAAACGAGTTCTAAATAATGTATTACGGATATGGACAGAAAATTCAGCGTTTATCAGGAGGCAAAATTGGAAGAGTTCAGTAGAATAAAAAGGCTACCTCCGTATGTTTTCCAAGTGGTCAATGAGCTTAAAATGAAGCTCAGAAGGGCAGGTGAAGACATAATTGATTTAGGGATGGGTAATCCCGACATACCTACCCCTAATCATATAGTTGATAAGTTAATTGAAGCTGTGCAAAACGGAAAGAATCACAGGTACAGCGCGTCTGCGGGTATACCAAAATTGAGATTGGCGTTCGCTAACTGGTGGCAAAGGCGCTATGGGGTAGAACTGGATCCTGACCGTGAGGTTGTGGCTACGATGGGAGCTAAAGACGCATTGGCTCATTTGGTTCTAGCCATAGTCAATCCCGGCGATGTTGTTTTCGTCCCTTCTCCTACGTATCCGATCCATCCTTATTCGGTAGTGATAGCCGGTGGCGATTTACGCCACGTACCGATCAGTCCGGACAGGGATTTCTTTGAAGATCTCAAGGCGGCGGCTCGCCTCACGTGGCCTTTACCCAAAATGTTGATCATTTCGTTCCCCCATAATCCAACCACTATGGTTGTAGATCAGGATTTTTTCAAACGCATTGTTGATTTCGCTCATGAATACAAAATCATGATTGTTCATGACTTCGCATATGCTGATTTAACTTTTGACGATTATCAAGCGCCAAGTTTTCTGTCCGTCCCAGGGGCAAAAGAGATAGGGATTGAGACATTTTCACTTTCCAAGAGCTACTCGATGGCAGGTTGGCGGGTTGGCTGCGCGGCAGGGAACCCCCAGATGATTGACGCCCTCAAGCGCCTAAAGAGTTATATCGATTACGGAATGTTCCAGCCCATCCAGATTGCCGCCATCATAGCTTTGAATGAGAATCAGGAATGTGTTTCAGAAATTGTGTCGGAGTATAAAGATCGTAGGGATGCTTTGTGTTCCGGCCTTGTTGACTCTGGCTGGCCTGTTACTGAGCCGAAGGGGACTATGTTTGTTTGGGCGCAGATTCCGGAACAGTTCCGAAAAATGGGCTCGCTAGAGTTCTCAAAACTTATGACTGAGGAAGCAAAGGTGGCGGTGAGTCCAGGCATTGGCTTCGGGCCTTTTGGAGATGAGCATGTAAGATTTGCGCTGGTTGAAAACCGTATGCGAATTAATCAGGCAATTCGCGGAATCAGGCATTTCCTGGGTAAACGTGAATTAATCCAGGTGGTTCAACAAATTCCGGCGTCTTAATCTTTATAGAGCGTAATCTCGTTATTTACGCGCTTCTCCTGGATCTTTAAGGCCAAGCTCCGGAATAATCCGGAATAAGGGTTTAGATATTTGCTTAAATTCGTCTTCACAGGGATTTTATATGGATGAAATTGCGATAGGCATCATTGGTTTTGGAACGATCGGCAGTGGTGTGGTCCACATTCTGAAAGAAAATCGGGCAATCTTAGAAGCCAGGACCGGGTTTGGAATTAAACTTAAACGCATTGCGGATCTAGATATAGAGTCGGATCGGGGAGTGGTGTTTGACAAATCCATTCTGACGCGAGACGCTTATGACGTCCTCAGGGACCCGGAGATATCGGTTGTGATAGAACTCATGGGCGGGTATGAGCCCGCAAGGACTTTCATTATCGAGGCGCTTAGGAACGGGAAATCGGTTGTAACCGCTAACAAGGCTCTACTTGCTGAACATGGTCTGGAGATCTTTGATATAGCAGCGGAGAACAGCGCTGATATAGCCTTTGAAGCCGCGGTTGCCGGCGGGATACCTATTTTGAGGTCGTTCAGAGAAGGATTGATCGCAAACAAGTTTGATAAAATCTTAGCCATATTAAATGGAACTTGTAATTTTATTCTTTCCGAGATGACAGAGAATCCCGGCGCAGCATTCAAAGAAGTCCTTAAGAATGCTCAGGAATTGGGATACGCGGAAGCTGACCCCACTCTAGACATAGAGGGCATGGATTCAGCCCATAAACTGGCCCTTGTTCTCGCCCTTACTCATGGTATACACGCATCCGTAAAAACTATTCATGTTGAAGGAATTACTCAAATCGAACCTTTTGATCTGGTAATGGCGCGTGAGTTTTCATACAAGATCAAATTACTTGCACTGATAATACGACACGGGGAAAGGGTGGAGGTCAGGTTACATCCGACAATGCTTCCTGAAAGTCATCCACTTGCTCAGGTAGATGGTGTTTTTAACGGCATCTACCTGCGGGGTGACATGGTAGGGGAGCAACTATTCTATGGTAGAGGAGCAGGACGGGAACCTACCGCTTCAGCGGTTATTGGAGACGTCATTGAATTGATTCGTAGCAAAAGGATTGGAACGTCAGGACGTGTACCGCCTCTTGGATATTCGGGATCTCTGATGTCAGATGATTCAGTAATGGACATGAATGAAGTAGTTACCAATTACTACATTAGAATTCAGGCGGCGGATAGGCCTGGAGTGCTGTCGCGGATAGCAGGCATAATGGCTGATCATAACATTAGTATTCATTCAGTTGTACAAAAGCGTCGAGACCACTCAGGAGCTGGGGCGGTCCCCGTGGTATTCATAACACATTCAGCAAGAGAAGCTGATTTGCAGAGCGCCAGACAAGAAATAGGGAACCTTGATGTGGTTGACGCTCCGCCTACAATAATAAGAATCGAAGATGAGGATTTGGACTGAAAGACTAATTTTTCGGGTCTTTATCATGGAATGTCGCATTTCCGGCAAGAATCCCGAGTGGATGGAGATAGATCATGTGGAAAGGCATTATAAGGGAATATCCTGACTTTTTTAGATTCTCCGATGACAAAAACGTCATCACTATACATGAAGGCAATACCCCTTTGGTTCCCGCTCCGAGGCTTGCGCAGAAAATAAATCCCAAGATATCGATTTTCTTGAAATATGAAGGACTCAATCCTACGGGTTCATTCAAAGATCGAGGAATGACTATGGCTGTTTCAAGGGCCATCGAATCTGGGTCAAAAGCCATTATCTGCGCTTCAACCGGGAACACTTCGGCCTCGGCTGCGGCTTATGCCGCTAGGGCCGGAATCAAGGC
>JACWAG010000108.1 GCA_014874425.1 Syntrophaceae bacterium
GTTCAGGAAAAATGGCCTTTCTTACTACAAAGACGGCCGTGTTTGGCTTACCTGGCTCGCAGTAGCCGTCATAACATTGATGGATGAATTGACTTCGGTCTTCTATGCGCCGGCCGAAGCTCACAGGTTCATAGGACCGAGCGCCATTGTATTCATAGCATTTACGGCCGCATTCATCCATTACATGACAACCAGGTTGGTTGAAATTGCGGAGATCCTTGAACACCACAAGATATTCGGTGGTGGGGTTTATTCTTTCTCCTATCTAGTTTTAGGTCCTACAGTATCATTCGTAGCTGTTTCGTCAATAATGGTCGACTACATACTGACGGCGTGCCTTTCTGCTGTAAGCGCAGTGGAAAACTCCACTTCTTTCTTTGTCATTCCTCATTTCGGGAAAATGGCCATATCAATAGCGATAGTATGGGGAGTCGCGGGACTAAATATAACAGGAATAAAGGAAAACGCCCGCTTCACTTTCTGTATCTTTATCTTGGCCGGGTTGGTCTTTTTTAATTTGATAGTTGGTGGGATTGTTTCTCTGGATGAGGGTTCCATATTCCGTTTAAAGACATCGGTGGAGCATGTTTCTGAACGACTCCAGACAGGTTCCTGGACAAAAGATTACGGAATATTCATTGCGTCGGTGGCGAGTTGCGTGCTTGCATATTCCGGAGTTGAATCGGTTCTCCAAACGGCCGGCCTCGTCAAATCGTGGCGAGAAATTGGCAAAGCCTATATATTTCTTGCTTTGACAGTGGGCTTGATTACTCCAATTGTAGCGGCCCTAGCCCTATCGGCTCCCATTGATTTTGCTAAACATGAAGGAGACCTGATAACCCATTATGCAACAATGGTCAATGGGGTCTGGTTTGGAATTTCTACCGCTGCCCTAGCCAGCTTAACACTCATTATGGCCGTTAATACAGCCTTTGTGGCTTCAAGTGAACTCTTGGAAGCTGTGTTTAAGAGATATGGGTTTCATTGGTTTATCGCAACCAACAGGAGAGCTTCACTATTCCGGATCCATTTGACTAACGCCGCCATCTTCACGATTATCATACTGATAACTCAAGGGAGCCAGATGATACTGGCGGACATGTATGCGATAGGACTCGTAGCTAGTTTCTGCATCAACATGGGGTCTCTGATTATCTATCGCTACTTCATGGGGACCAAAGAGGTCATTCAGTTCAACACCAACAGACTGGTAACTTTGGTAATCTTTTTCATCTTTGTAAGTTGTTTCCTGTTTCTGGCATGGATGAAACCTCACGGAACTACGCTCTGGGCAACCATCACAACCTTAGTCCTGGTGGCGGGTTTAATGGTCGCCAAAAAGAAAGCGCCTGAAATAAGGTCAATTGCGGCTACTGACAGCCATATGGATTTAATAGTTTATCTTGCCGATTCGGCTGAAAAGGATGTCCAAATATTTTTCCGTAGACCGAGAGAAGAAGCAATTTCAGAGCCGAAACAAAATGAAGCGTATGTGACCTTTTATAACCCACGGCACGGCACACCCAGGAGGCTGGCTCCAAACCATTTTCGGATGGTCGTAGTTAGAAGAAGCGTCTACCAGCATATTATAGCCCTGTTAAAGGTAATCGAGTATGAGTTCCAGGATCGTGATGTAAATATTCACTTTGGATGGCCATTGTCTTCATGGATCGATCGAATGTCTATTGGGGTCATGGTATTTAACGTAATGAGACTGCCTAAGAAGTTCCCACATTTTAACTTTAACATTAATTATCCTGGCCGAACCTTTAATCCGATCCGCAAATGACAGTGTGGCTTTGCTGTGATATTTCAAGTCTCTAGCGATTGCGCAAAAATTTAAGTCCCTCAAACCATAGAATACTTGTGATGCCCGCTACCAAACATATAACCAGATCATTTATGTGAAGTTGACAGAAATTAAAAAGGTCTTGCAAGATAGGCACATATAGCGCCGCTCCCAGGAAGATCAATGTGCATCCAGAGACCCACCATAGAGCGACATTTGGGGTCCCCAAGGTCTGGATGATAGTTTTGGACCAGGAGCGGTTGGCAAAGATTAGTCCAAGATTTGCAACCACAAGTGTTGTAAATGTCAGGGCCCTTGCGTCAGGTTCACTATGGCCTCGGTACAGGGCGCTCGCATAAACAAGAAAAACTATCGCCAGCACGCCCAAGCCTTGGAGGAGACTCAAAACGATAATTCGTGGGCCGAATAATTTCTCATCGTGTTTTCTAGGTGGGCGTTTCATAACATTATCTTCCCCTGGTTCCGCTTCAAAGACCAGGGAGCACGCTGGATCAATTATAAGTTCCAGAAACGCGACGTGTACGGGATACAGCACCAGAGGCCATCCCAGCAAAACTGGAATAAAGGAAATGCCGGCTATTGGGACATGAACGGCGAAGATATACGCCATCGCTTTCCTGAGATTGTCATAAATTCTGCGTCCTATTTTGACCGTCTCAACAATGGATGAAAAGTCATCATTGAGCAGGACAAGCGCCGCCGATTCCCTGGCCACATCAGTGCCTCTTCCTCCCATTGCTATACCGATGTGAGCAGATTTTAGAGCTGGGGCGTCATTGACTCCATCACCGGTCATACCCACGGTCTCTCCGTTAGCTTTCAGGGCGTCGACAAGTCTCAATTTTTGTTCAGGAATCACTCTTGCGAATACATTCACCGTTTTGAGGCGTTCCCGTAATTCCGAGTTGTCGATTTTGTCCATTTCCGAGCCCGTAATGCATTTGTCCCACGATTTGAGACCGATCTTTCTCGCGATACTTCGGGCAGTGTCCGGATAATCGCCTGTAATCATTATCACACGTATCCCCGCCTCATAGCATTCCCTGAGCGCCTCGGGAACACTTGGGCGGACAGGGTCACCAAATCCGACCAAGCCTATGAACTGAAAACTGAAATCATGCTGCCCGTCAGGGAGGGGACAATTCTTACAGAATGTCTTGGCGACGCCAAGGACACGTAGCCCCTTCGACGCCATGGAGTGGGTTACCTCAGACACTACCGCCGATTGCGTTTCATCCAAATGGCAAAGGTCTGCAATGGCCTCAGGGGCCCCTTTGGCGGCTACGACGAATTCGCCATCGTGACTCGATCTCCAAACATGTGAGATCGAGAGCAACTCTCTGGACAGTGGATATTGGTGGACGAGTTCCCACTGGTCATGTAGATGTTCACTGTCTAAGAGAAACGTCTCGCCTATCTCTTTAAGGGCCTTTTCCATCGGATCGAATGGGTCCCGGTTACCTGCAAGGACGCCGAATTCAACCAGCTCGTGGAACTCTTCTGGCAGGGGCGCATTATTATTGTGGTCAATGGAGAGGAATTCTCCATTAGCGAATAGCCTGTTCACAGACATGCGGTTTTGCGTCAAAGTCCCGGTCTTGTCCACGCACAGCACAGTAGCCGCCCCAAGAGTTTCAATCGCGGTGACTCTGCGTGTCAGAACCTGCTTTTGCGAAATGCGCCATGCGCCTAACGCAAAGAATATTGTTAGGACAACGGGAAATTCTTCAGGGAGCATTGCCATGGCCAATGTGATTCCTGCGAGAACCGCATTCAACCATGTCCCTCGGGTTAGACCAAAAATGATGACTACGAAAATACAAAGAGTTAATCCAAAAATTGCGAGGTTACGCACAAGGCGACCAGTTTCTTTTTGGATTGAAGTTTCATCTGTCTCAATGCCTTGTAGGGCCTTGCCTATCTTGCCCATTTCCGTGTGAATACCGGTCGCGCGAACGCGGGCGATTCCCCTGCCCTGCACTACCAAGGTTCCGGAATACACACACGGCTGGTCCTCTCCCCCTGGTCGTTTCATTTCATACGTGTCATCTTCGGAAATCTTTCGAACAGGCGCTGATTCGCCTGTGAGTAGGGATTCATCGACACTGAGATTTAGACTGTACAATAGGACGCCGTCTGCAGGCACTCTATCACCTTCAGAGAGAACCGCCAGATCATCACAAACGACCTCACGACCTGATATGCGCTTGATTTGGTTATCTCGTATAACAAGGGCCCGAGGACTCGAAAGATCTCGAAGAGCATCTAGCGCCCGTTCTGCCTTCCTCTCCTGATGTAGAGTTATTCCCAAAACAACTATTACGAACCCAAGCAGAATGAAAGCTTCTTTAGGATTTCCCAGCAGGAGGTAAATTGCCCCGCACGCGACCAAAAGCACGAACATGGGTTCGCGAATCACACCGAGAGCAATGAACAAAACGCTGCGTTTTTTGGATGAAGGCAACTCATTGTAGCCAAGTTCTTGCAAACGATTCACTGCTTCAGCCTCTGAAAGGTTAGGCACGGCATTAAGGTCTATCCCCTCGATCATTATATTGGCTCCCCTGGTGACTTGATTTTTGTTTTAGAGTTCGGTGACGGAAATTTGCCTTTCGTATAAACGAACTTTTACTACAATCTTTGGACCCACATCTTATGACGTACATCAGATCATGGTTGGCGCCGTTTTACTCGTTGATAAGACAAAAACCTGGACATTCAAGCCTGCTGTCATATATTATTGTTGATATTTGTTAGAATGTTTTAGTTA
>JACWAG010000109.1 GCA_014874425.1 Syntrophaceae bacterium
ATAGGTTTTTCGCCAAAATGGTAATTTATTTCCATGGGAATGTCGGCGGGCCAACTTTTTGACCAAAATGTTTCCATTTCTCAACACCTTGTTTTCTTTTGTTGTTAGTAACGATTGTTAAGAGTTTCAGAGAAAATGGATTATATCAATTTATTCATAGCCTATTTCCTGCAGATTAAGCAAATGGCGTGCCAGTCTCAAACAAATGATACACAATTAATAATAGCTTGATATTAAAGGTAAAATATTAATTAATAAAAGACGATTTAGATGACCAGACGTGTTTGCGCCCGATATCTCGGAGGACAAACCACGAACTGTCGGAGGTTATCTTGGCCTATGTATGCCTAGCTTTTCCATCCGGGATTCGAGTGTGGTTGGTTTGAGTTGAAGCAGTTCCGCTGCTCCATTTTGTCCACGGACCCTCCAGTTGGTAATCTGAAGAGTTTTGATTATATGTTTACGTTCGACTTCTTCAAGGGATAACACGTTGTCAATGCTGGGATCAGTTTCAAATGGGATGTAGGCGTTTAATACGGTTCCTCGGGTTAAGATCACAGACCTTTCTATGACGTTCATAAGTTCCCGGACATTTCCCGGCCATCGATACTGCTGATACGCTGTCATGGCCTGCTTTGGAATGGTTTCAACCCTTTTATCCATCTTTTTCGAGTATTTATTGACGAACCACCATATTAGGGCGGGAATGTCCTCTTTTCGATCCCGAAGAGGAGGGACCGTAATCTTGAAAACATTTAGACGATAGTAAAGATCGGGGCGAAAGCTTCCTTCCTGGACCGCTTTTTCAAGGTTC
The DNA here is from genome assembly GCA_014874425.1 of Syntrophaceae bacterium. GTDB lineage: Bacteria > Desulfobacterota > Desulfomonilia > Desulfomonilales > Desulfomonilaceae > CAJBEZ01. The sequence continues at coordinate 815 of JACWAG010000109.1, forward strand.
TTGTTTGTGCTTGCAATGACCCGAACATCGACAGTAATTGTTTTGGAGCTGCCAAGCCGTTCAAAAGTTCCATCCTGAAGGACCCTGAGGAGTTTGCTTTGAAGTTGAAAAGGAAGCTCAGCGACCTCATCCAGCAAAATTGTTCCTTTGTGCGCTGTTTCAAAACGCCCGATTTCTCTGGATGACGCCCCTGTAAAGGCGCCTTTCTCCCGGCCAAAAAGCTCGCTTTCCATAAGAGTCTGAGGGATAGCGGCGCAGTTGACTCTCACCATCACCCGTTCCCGTTGTTTGCTCAGTCTATGAATCGCGTTTGCTATTAATTCTTTGCCTGTACCGGTTTCCCCTTGAATCAACACTGTAGCGTCGGTTTCGGCAACCTGTTCCACCTGTCTCAAAACATGCTGAATTGCCTGACTCTTGCCGACAACATCTTCAAAGTTTCGGAATAATCTGACTTGCTGCCTCAGGTAGACATTTTCGGCTTCCAATTGTTCTTTGAGGACGCGTATCTCGTTAAACGCCTTTTGAAGGGCTTTGTCGGACCGTTTTCTCATAAGAGCGTTAGCAAACACATCTCCCAGGAGCCTGTAACGTTCCAGATACGATTCTGGCCAAGGCTCACTTGGGAAGCCGGAACTAAAACTTAGCGCCCCAACAACAGTTCCGCCTACTGACAGGGGAATTGAAATGTTGGAAATAGACCCAACTTCCCTGAAACGCTGTTTGTCCATTTCCGCTTCTTCCGGCAACTTTTCCACATTCGTGAACTGGACAATATTACCATTTCTGATTTGGTCAAAAGTCCAAGGGTAACTTGCTGCGGACGGCCGAGCTGGAAGCTTTTCTATGCCATCGGCAGCCCAAGTGTGAGTGAAGCGGGCCTTTTCCTGGTCTTCAGAGTGTTGGGCCAGTGTGCCGACCTTCATGTCCAAGAATGTGCCTATACGTCCCATCCAGCGTTCAATTTCCTGGTCCACCTGTTCGGAAGGAAGATTTACAAATGTAGCTGAAAGGTCCGACAGCAGTCTCTCGAATCGGAGAAGGGCGCTCAATCCGGCCCCTTCTTTGCTCAGATTTTGAACGCCACTAGCGGAATCCTGGCGTATCGGCACAATCCTTCTGGTCATGATCTTCTCGGAAGCTTTATTAAACTTTGCTTTCCATTGCCAGACTTTATTACTTGTTGTCACTCCAAGTCCCGAACTGTTCTCTCAAAACCCTATGCAAGATTTTACCGGTCCCTGTGCGTGGCATGTCTTCATCAGAAATAAAGTCTAGGGACTTTGGCACTTTGTATCCGGCGATCTTTGTTTTCGCAAGTCGCTTGATTTCGTCCTTCAGTCCTGACGAAGGTTCTATACCCGACTTTAGAATCACAAAGGCGTGGACAGACTCTCCCCACTTCTCATGAGGGACCCCTATCACCGCCACATCCTTGACAGCGGAATGCGACGCCAGAGCGTTTTCGACTTCGGACGGAAAGACATTTTCTCCACCGGTAATGATCATGTTAGCTTTTCGATCCACCAGCACATAAAAACCTTCGGGATCTCTGAAACACATATCACCGGCTGTGAACCAGTTCCCATTAAAAACTTCTCTGGTCTTTTCAGGGAGATTCCAATATTCCTTAAACAGCATCGGTGTGCGGGCGTAAAGTTCTCCGACCTGCCCGTCAGGGACCTCATTGCCTTCTTCATCGAGGACTTTGATTCGGTCTATACCAAAAATTTCTCTCCCTATCGTTCCGAGTTTTCTCAACTGGTCTTCAGGCCGGCAGAGTGTAACCAGCCCAGCCTCGGTTGAGCCGTAGGCTTCCCATAAGTCCGCGTTCTTGAAAAAATCCAGGATTGCGACTTTAGTTTCCTTTCTTGCCGGAGCTGACGAAATAAGAAGCTGCCTCATGCTTGACACGTCGTATTGTTTCCTGATCTCATCCGACAACGAGAGGATCATTATATAATGGGTTGGGACCAAAGACGTGAACGTGATGCGGTATTTTTGGACGGTCGCCAAGAAATCCTGAGGATTGAAACTTGATTCATTGTAGACACAGACAGGGGCGGAAATCAATGTGTATGGAAAGGAGTAATAGATAGAGTTTACATGGCACATCGGCATGACCATGAGTGTCTTGTCGGTAGGTCTTACCCCCATGTTCGCCACGTCAAGATAGTACATTGCAAGGTAACTCTCATGAGTCCGCACCACTCCCTTAGGTTTGCCGGTGGTTCCGGATGTGTACATAAATGTCCACGGGTCCGCTGAATCTACAATCAGATCAGGTTCGGTCGGGGCGGCGTCAGCCAACCATTCTTCATATCCCACATATCCATCTGGAATGGTGTCTCCGGGCTCTCCAAGGTATATAAAATTTGTCTTTGGCGGAGACATTTTTTCTCTGATGGAATTTAATGTCTCAACAAATGGTTTCTCTACTATGAACGCTTTGCATCCTGCGTCATTGGTAATGTATTCGATTTCAGGGCCGGCCAGTCTGAACATTATTGGCACGCAGATCTGACCACCTTTTGCGCAGCCTGCATACATTTCCATCCATTCGACTCTGTTGTACGCTATAACGGCAAATCTGTCTCCATGTCCGCAACCCATGGTGTTTAAGGCGTTGGCTAGCCGGCAACTTCGGTCATTCCACTGCTTGAACGTGAGATCTTTGTTTTTGTCCTGGCAACCCAGTTTCTCAGGATATTGCTCCGCCTGTCGGCTTAGAACAGTCCCCATGTGAATCCACTTGCTGACGGTCATTAAATCCTCCTCAAGACATTACCTGCGGTCCAAATCAATACCCAAATTCACGAACTCAACGGGTAGAATATTGCTTAGGTCTATTGTCGATACCCTGAGCTTGCAAACGAAGTAGATCTATAACCACACGACGTGTAAAATCCAAGCGTTCACTCCGATGAACTAATTTCGCAGAAACATGAAACTTTAGACTTAAAGACGCGAGACAGAACTCGCGGAGACCATGCCATTGAACTTGACATAAATGGTTTGTTCAGATTAATTATAAACGGTTGACCCAATGCGTTGACATCATAGGCGGTCCTGCAATCTGTGTCAATACCAATGTATTTCTGTATCCGGAAATAGGGTGATCCGAGGAAGTTTATTCAAATTCAGGTCATACTGGTCCTTGAT
>JACWAG010000110.1 GCA_014874425.1 Syntrophaceae bacterium
ACCCTGGCCTTCGCTAACGGATACCTGATTTTGCCTCTCCATTAGGAATTCTCTAACTACTCTGAGTGTCTTAACAAGAGATTTATGCTCTCTAAGTTCGAGGACCCACCAATCACAGAATGGTAATTGAGTCAGCATTTTTAGTCGACTCTCGATATCTCTGACACTTGCCGGGGCTATGTGACCACTGCTCGTTTCTTCATGGTAAACGTGAGCGTTCAAGATTCTCTCGGGATGAGGATATGCAAAATCCTCCAGATCATAAACCCCGCTAGCGACTGATTGACTCGCACGGGCATGGCCTATGTCCAAGGTTCCCCAACAAGATGATTTTCGTATGATTTTCTCAAAAAGGTCCGGCCTGCTTGTCCAGCCCCACGGCAGATTTTCCAGACAAACACGCAGACTTATGCTTCGTGCGAAATCCACAAGGTTCTTCAAACTGCTTATGGTCTTTTGCCATGAAATTTCGTTAGCCGATTGTCTACGGTCCAGGCCGACATGAACTGTTACATACTTTCCACCGAGACGTGATATCACTCTACACGCCCTGAAAAAGAGCCCCCGCTCCATTGTGGCCTGAGCGAAATCTTTTCTGCCGATTTCCTTTTCCACAAAAAACAGGTGGTATCTGATTTCCAACGGACGCAGCGACAGGAGATTTCTCATGAGGTCCGTTTCTTCTACGTCTGAGGAGGGCACATCCTCAGGAGTAAACGTCCAATCTATCCCTGAGAAACCGTAATCTAAAGAATACTCCCGTAATTCGCCTACCTTGGGGAAAAAGTTACAACAGGCTAGTTTGGGTGAAGCCATTGGTGTGTGTCCGATCATTTACTCAAGATTTAACCTCCGGGTGAGGCCATTAAACACCACAATTGATATATCATAATTTACGATTAAGAACATAGCATTAATCTATGTCAGAATTTCCTAAAGGCTAGATTAATGAAATTATATTGAAAGAAATCATGTCAACAGATTTAAGGGCAATTGACTTGATTTCGTGATTAAACTACTAATTGAGTAGTAGTTTCACGGAGCGAATAAACATGGACCTGAAACGAATGGAAGTTTTTTGTAAGATAGTTGAGCTAAAAAGCTTTACCCGCGCCGGAGAAGCACTATCTCTGGCGCAACCTACGGTAAGTGAACATATTAGGGCCCTTGAAACAACGCTCGGTCAAAAACTTCTGGATCGTTTCAAAGGAGACGTCTTGCCCACGCCGGTCGGGCGGATGTTCTATCAGTATGCAAAGAGCATAGTTCAAACGAGGGACGAAGCGTTTCGGGCGGTAGACCAGTTTCGAAACAAGCTTGCAGGACAGTTGAACCTAGTCGCTAGTTCAATCCCCGGGACGTATGTCCTACCTAAGATGATAGGATCTTTCAAAATCGCTCACCCGGAAAGCCAGATTGCTCTGCAAATTACGGACACAACAGGCGCCGCGGAGGCTGTTAGTGATGGACGGGCAGAGGCCGGGATAGTTGGCGCTCGCTGGCGTCATCCAAAACTTGATTTCCAGGAAATAGTTTCAGACGAACTCATATTGATTGTTTCGCCTCAACACCGCTGGGCTACACAACACAATATCATAGAGCCGGATGAACTGACTGAAGAACCATTTGTTTTACGTGAAGCTGGTTCCGGGACCAGGATGGTTATCAAACAGGCCATGGAGGACCGTGGGTTAAGCATCGGGCGTTTAAATGTAGTTGCGGAACTTGGTAGCACTGAAGCTGTAAAACAGAGCGTAAAAGACGGCATGGGCGTTTCAGTCCTGTCGGTCCTTGCTGTAGGTGAAGAATTAAGACAGGGATCACTTGTAGCGATTGAAATCCGTGGTATCAAATTTGACAGGTCTCTTTACCTGATTCAAAGAAAGAACCGCCAACCTTCACCGCTATGCTCAGCGTTTATAGACCATATCGGTAGTGGGTTGCGTAAGTTCGTAAATTAGTTATTGACCGCTATTATAGCTCTTCCTCTGGAGGCCTCAGAATTAACACCTTGGGGTTAGGCATCTTCCATCGTGAGGAAGGTTGGGTGAAGCCACTTCCTTCAACAATTTACAGCCAGGTTGCATATATTCCGAGCAAATATCATTTTTCAAAGGCGCATCACTCTAAAATCACCTTAATTTTCTCAAGCCCTTAATCCATTACTCTCCTGGAATGTCTGGCGGCCACGTTCATCACGTTTTGCGGCAACTTCGGATCACTGGCCATGAGTAATGGCGATCTTTTCGAACATAACAGCGAGTCCTGTAACGATCCTGTAAATCGAATCAATCGTCAGATTGTCCTCGGCAGTGTCGTCGAAGAATAGATTCAATGATGATTCGAGGACTCCATCAGGTTTCCAGTAACAAATCAGTATTGGTACCCTGGGCAAGGGATGCAGAACAACCGCGATGTCTGAATTAAAAGCGCTCGGGGCAGGTTTGGCGCTGAAAATCTGTACCATGAACTCGAACATGTCAGGGTGGGCGTCGGCTATCTGTTTGAGCGGCTTTTCGCAGCGCTGTCCAAAAAGACCGGCCCATGGGGCCCCATTCTTGAGTTCACGCAGTGGAACCCAGTTTCCCGAAATGGGCTTACCGGCGCAGGATATCACGTAATCGAGGATTGGTGTCGTGACCCATCTATGCACATGGCATTCAGACGTGACGTTACCCTTGGAATCAACACGGAAATCCTTCCCAAGCACCTTGAGTGTAAGAGCGTCGCCGAAAAACTTTCCACCCAGGCGTTCGGCGGAAGAGGCAAGATCCACTTGAGCGACTTTTTCTTTTAACTGGGTAAATTCACGTTCTTCCTCAGAATCCAATACCTGGGCATCAGAGTTACAATGGCTGAAGGCCTCGATGACAGTTTTATCAACATGAGGGCACTCCTCCAGGTTCTTTTCACCTTTAAACACTGCGGCGGCAAAGGCCAGGCAAGTAGGAACACGACAGTCCCGGCAATTGTTCCTCGGCAGTACCTTGAAAATTTCCATGGCATTTTTCATTTGAATAATTTCCTTCTCATTCACCCCACGCCTTACGGCTGCGTTCGGCTTTCTTTTTTACGATCTCCCACGTCGCTGTCTTGAGAAAAGACTCAGGCCAAGGGATTGATGTCATTGTGTGGCGTGAATCTGTAAGGTTCATGAACCAGGAAGACATTTCTCTGAACTATTTTTACGCCTCGTAATGCCTCGCTTCTATGAGGTTTCCTTCCGGGTCCCGAAAATAAACCGATGTCCCGTTGCCATGCGCTCCCCAACGCGGGACCGGTCCTTCCTCTATTGGGACGGAATTTACCTGAAGTCGCTCCAGGAGTTCCCGCCAGGCCGCTTTGCTCAATGCGACGCAGAAGTGGTTTAAATTGTCGCGGCCTTCCCCGACCCGGGCTTTTTGGCGCCACATTTCTTTCGGAAACAGGTCGATGATTGTGTCCGCATTGAGTCGCACAGAGGGGAAAGGGACATTCCCTGCAAGGTATTCTTCAAGCCGTTCGGTTGGAAACATAAGTACCTGTGAATAAAAAGTGATCATCTTTTCGTCATCTTCGACGTTCAATACTATATGGTCCATTATGCATTGCATGTTCAATCCCTCCGGAACATCCGCGCTGATTGTCGCAAATTTGATTTCAATCCGCAATAGAAGTAAGATTGTATGAGAATTGACTGCTGGCGGTACTTCATATTGGAGGCTGTTCATGTCAAAAGTTTCTGACGTCTCGTTTGAGAGAGTGAGCCCAACAGCGTGGGGCGTGGCTTTTAGAAGAACTTTAACATCCATACCGCTGTCTCAGGAGATCTTCAGCATTCTTGACAGAAACCTGACTGATCAGGCTGACCGAACAAAACTGGTACAATTGAAGCGTCCTAAACTTACCCCATTCTTTGAAGCACGGTATTTGCTGACCCAAAAATTGCTAGAGGAAAACCGGACCAACCAGTTCCTTGAACTTGCTTCAGGACTTTGCCCTCGTGGAATCCTCTTGACTGAGAATATGGACACGACTTATGTCGAAATAGATTTCCCAAGCGTAATAGGACAAAAAACGAAGATCATCGAAGAACTTGTGAACTTGGGGAAAATTAACCGCAGGCCAAATCTCCGTCTGCTACGTGGTAACGTCCTGGATCCTGACGTGATTGACGTGGCGGCGACCTTTTTTCAACAAGGGCCGATCACTATCATCAACGAAGGCTTAATGCGCTACCAGTGGTTTGACAACAAAGCCCTTCTGGGCAAGAACAATCTTCGTTTATTGAGGAGGTTCGGTGGGGCCTGGATCACGCCGGATGTCACCCTTCCGGAACAGAACACCATTCGGAAAGCTGTAATTCGACAAACCATGGAACTGACCGGAATCGATGTCAGCGAGAATGCTTTTCCCGACGCCACGCACGCCAAGTCGTTTTTCGAGACACTTGGCTTCGAGGTCGAACAGCGGTCGTTTATGGAAGTGGTGGACCAGCTCACCTCGCCGAAAAGATTAGGAATGTCTGATAGCGATGTCGAGCAGATGATCTCCTGGCGAGTAGCATTTGTTA